>NZ_QSPG01000013.1:5176-60770 GCF_003436395.1 Collinsella sp. TM06-3
CCAGCGTTCATCCTGAGCCAGGATCGAACTCTCCGTCCAAAATATTCTGGGCTTCGAGCCCGTCCGGTCCTCTCAGTCCATCGCTGATCGGTTCCGTTCGATTCATATGGTTCTGTATAGGAAAAGGAATTTCTCGGGGCCGCCTCTCGGCGGCCTTGCGAAAAACAAATCCAAGTTAGACCATTTCAAATGGTTCGATGTCTGCCCGGATGCGACACTCGTAAGTGTCCATCCTCGCAGTATCCGGTTCTCAAGGTGCACGCTCTGCGGTCCATCCGGTTCGACCGGGCCGCGCGGCAAGGAGATATATTGCCAGACCGGAGGGCCCCCGGGGGCGGGAATCGCGCACTCCATATTTTGTTCACAATTGTATAGGTCCCTCAGTTGCATCACTGGGGTTAAAACTGAAGCATTGGCTTCTGATATTGGCGATGACCAGCTGTTTTATGAGTATTGAGACATCGGTCATCTCTGGAGCGTTACTTTACTCCAAAGGCATCAGCTATTTGTTTCCCATCGGTAAAAGGCGGGTTTTGTTCGCCAAGCGTTCTTATATATAGATAGATACGGGTTCGAACCCATGAAAGGGCGACAAAAAAAGACGGCCAACCGAAGTTGACCGCTTTCTATTCTATGCTGGAGCATCCAGAGGGTGCTTCCGAACTCGTTTTCTCGCTGCCATTCAGGCTTTCGAAGCATCTTTCGACCTTCGCAGTCTCATGTTTTGAGGATCTGCTGTGTTTATCACTGTTATCAATGAGTGTGTGGAAGTGATCCTCATACAGATTCATGCGATCCGCCAGAGAACTGAGAAGCATCTTTCTGCAGCCCTCGTTGTCTATCCTCGCATCTCTCAGGTCTTCCGGAAATTCACAAGCAGTCTTAGGGTCAATTTGTTTCTGCTTTCAGAGACTTGTTTGAGAGTTTTTAAAGACAGTTCAAAACAATAAGCGAGACACCATAAAGCAGAGCAAGATGTGCCGGATAGAAAATGTAGAAGAAATATTTCAGCTTCAGCCCTCGCTTGCCATTATAAAGATTGATAAGCAACAACGAAATTATCGCGGCAGCAACATCAGGATTAAAAAAATTAGCTGTAGTGAACTCAAATCCGCCGCCAATTATATGGCATGACGAAAAGAGCACTGCACATACTGCAGCAAAGAACATCTTAGCTTCGCTGTCGTGGAATAAATAGAATGCAGCCACAAGCAGAATGCCATACGCACCGCCATCCAGCTTAGTGTATTCAGCTGCCAGTGCTGTCAAAACAATCAGAGCAATTTCTGCAATGTGCCTCTTCCATTTTGAAAGACTTTGTATCTTTTCCAGAATAATCAAAAAGACCAAGGAAAGCAGGAGCTCATACATAACATTCTGTTGCCGAAGGTCAAATAGCTGCCCGGTTTGAACGAAATCATATATGGGCTCCGCAATGATTGCGAAGACAAGCATATTTCGCAGGTACTTCTTTATGTCATGAGTATGCAAAAATCCCTCAACTATCAAAAAGCAAAATAAGGGAAATGCAATTCTGCCAAGAACATGAAGCACATCCGAAGCCTCGCTTAGAATCGCCCACTGTTCGTCTGATATCTGATTGTACGATGCGTGAGTCATGATTCCATTGGTCAGGACGATCCCGCTTACATGATCGAGAACCATCGAGATGGCCGCTATTATCTTTAATGTGCTGCCGCTAATTCCGTATCTATCTGTTTTCATTTCTTTTTCTTTTCTATGGTGGGCCGTCAGGGGTTCAGCCTGCTCCGCAGGCGGCCGCTGCGGCGCTTTCGCGCCTTGCGCGCTGCGCTGGCAAACGCTCACGCGTTTACTCAGCTCCGCGCACCGACGGGTTCGAACCCATGAAAGGGCGACAAAAAAAGACGGCCAACCGAAGTTGACCGTCCCAACAATCTTTGGGTGGGCCGTCAGGGGTTCGAACCCTGGACCTTGGGATTAAAAGCGAAATCCCGTTTGCTTTAGGGCTTTGGCAGTGATACCTTACACCCACTCTGACCTGCGGTTTCGTTCGACTAGACGGACTGCACGGCCTGAGTGGGTTTGTTCGACACGGGTACTCCGCGCGGTACGCAGCGGGTACACGCCGTGATTGTGGGGTCTCGATGAAGCCAACGCGCTACTACACCTCGTCCTGCCTGCTGCCGTATCGCAACGGCGGTTGGCGCGGGCGGCTTAAATTCAAGAAACAAGATGGCACGTACGGGCAGGTCAGCAAGGTCATGATTGCCAAATCGAAACGTGCTGCTCAGGCCGAGCTGAGGGAATGGCGCGTGGAGATGGAGGAGCTCGCGCAGAAGAAGATCAAGCTCGGCAGCATGGCCCACAAGACCGTAAAAGACCTGCTAGATGGTTATATCGATATGCTCAGCGCTTCAGGATCGATTGAATCATCGACCGTCTATGACTATCGCGGCGCAGCCCGACTCGTCGAACGCAGAATCGGCGGCATTGAGTTCGATTCATTGGACGTAACCGCCGCTCAGAATTGGATTAACTGGGCGGTCGAGGAGGGCTATAAGCCGTCCACCATCCGCAAAAGCGTGACACTGCTCAAGGCCGCATACCGCGATGCCGTCGGCAGGCTTCGTGTGATCGATTACTCCCCCGTCGATTGCGTGCGCGTGCCCAAAGCCCGCCACCGTGAACCAAACGCATTGGACGAACGCGAGCGCGGAAGACTGCTCACGTTTCTATCCATCGCTCGTGATTGCCCCGAGAACGTCGGCATCTACCTCGCCCTGCTCACGGGTATGCGGCGTGGCGAGCTGCTTGCGCTCAGGTGGCGCAACGTTGATTTTGAACAAAAGATGCTGCACGTCAAAGCTTCCATCGGGTTTGGAGAAAACGGGCATTACGAGAAGGAACCCAAGAACGGCGGAAGTCGCAGGAGCATTCCCATGCCCGATGAAGTCGCGGGGATCCTTACTCGCCGTCTGACCGCCGCGCGAGCCGAGTGCTTTAAGGCGGGCGTGCCGTTCGAGCAGTCGATGTTCGTGTTGGGCGGTCCTGACGGAGAGTTCATGGCCCCTGAGCGCCTGTCGCGTCACTGGGCCGTCACGGTTCGGCAGCTGGGGCTGGTGGGCTCGGAGGGCGAGCCACCCAAGTTCCACGACCTGCGCCACACGTTCGCTACCGCAGCGATCCTCGCGGGGACGGATATCAAGTCCGTATCCTCACTCCTGGGACACGCCAACGCCGCCATGACACTGAACATCTACACGGGCGTCAACGCCCAGGCGAAGCGCACGGCGATGGACGCAGTGGCTGCCACGATGACAGCGGCGCCGCCTACCGCCGAAATTTTGGAGCTGCGCGCAGCCGGTGAATAGGGCTACATGACGTTCAGATGCCTTTATTTGCCCCTGAATAACAAAGACCGTCCATCGGCTCCACGCGCTCTTCTTTAGCGCCGCAAATCGGCTCTAATTCGAGCAAAAGACCAGCTAGACAGCTGTTTCTTATAAAGACCAGTCGGACTATTGGGACAATGAAACGGAGGTGAATCATGCTCGAATTCAGGATAAGCGGCGAAACCGCTGAGGTCGACTGCTTGGCAGACCAGCTGGAAAGGGCAGGCTATGTCGTCAGGCGCTCGAAGCCCTATCGCAACAGAGATGAGGAAGGCTGTCGGGTCTATCTCGAACTGGACGAGGATAAGGTCATGGGCTGGATGCTTGCCAACCTTGGAAAAGCATCCCTAGACGATCCCTCATAAGGCCCGCCTTTCGGCGAAGGCGAAAGGCGGGCCCGAGCACGGAAACCCACCGTTTGGAGCGGGACATACGAAGTCGGGCGAAATGGCCGTAAGGGTAGTTTTTCGAAATACGCAAGAGTCGTACGCTGCCGTACAAAACTGCGTTTTGCCCGTCCGCGTACACGCCGAAACCTGCGGTTCGGCGCTTGTTAGGGCTCTGCCCTAAAACCCGGCGCCCCGCGGGGCGAAACCCATGTTCTTGAAACCGTGCCACAACAGATGCGGAAACCCTGTCGCCAAAAAATGTCACCGATTGTCACCCCTTGGCACCAAATCGGTCCGCATGATGCCAACAGCCGACATAGCCTTGTTGTAGCGGGATAAGCCGCACAGTCTTCAACGGGCCATAGAGCCCAGAAAGGAGTCGATTATGCATAAGTCAGAGGAGGCCATCTTGCAGCGTTTCCGCTTGGGTGCCTACGACACGCTACCGCTACTCATCACGCCCACTACCGCCGAAGCGGCAATCGGCATTAGCGCCAAGCACCTGTTGAGAATGGTCGACCGTGGCGAGATCCGTGGTGTTCAAATCGGACGTCGCTGGAAACTCAACCGCGATGATCTGCTTGCGGTCTGCGGGCTTCGAGATAAGGGTGCGGCCTGATGGGGCGCGAGATAACCAATCTCGAGGCCATCGAAGCCGCATGGTCAGTGCAGCTACCTTCCATGCTGCTCGATATGCCTATATCTAGCAGCGAAGAGTTTATGCGACTCCGCGCCGCTCGAGGCCCCAAGACATACGCCGATATGGGTGTTTGGCTGGGTCTATGTTCCTTGGCGTCTCGGCACAAAGGGCACGCATTGCCACTCGATTATGGCCTGTTGGCGCAATGGCTGTTTGACAATCAAGGCAAGTCGACCGTTGCAGCTGAGCACGTCAACGCTTTGATAGCAGCAGGACTCGCGTTTGCCACCGAGGATGAATGGCTTATGCTGCCTGCAATCAATGCCGCGGTGGTGCGTCACGGAAAAATGATCGTCGGCGGCACCCGTGGCGGTCGGCCCAAAAAGAAGCGGAGGGGATAGCAGTGGCTGACGACCCACCGAAAAAAGAAGTGCCGTTGGAATCATCACTTCCAACGGCACCAAGCATCACTCAGGATGCGATTAGCATTGTAAATACTATATCACGTGAACGGTTCGCACAGCTCAGCGGCGTTGAACCGCCACAAATCTGCGCTGCTGCAACGGAAGCCGAGGAAGCCGCCAAATCGCGGCTATGTGCCGACAAAAGTGATCGATGGCTATATCTCGCCGCGAGGGGCAAGCTTGAACTTCAGTTGCTATTAGAAATACGACGATATGAGCGCATCGGCTCACGCAAGGGCTGCTATGCGGTTTGTGGTTTGAAAAAAACCGACATCGAACTGGCCGAGTTCTTTAACGCGGCGCGGCCGAGCGTCTGCAAAGCGCGAAAGGCGTTGAAATCAAGGCATCTCATCGACTCGGTTGACGGCATACTGCAACTCCGATATGCAGCCATCCTCGATGCCGCCAAGTCCATGGGATGGAGCGACTAGGCAGCCGTCCCGCAATAGATGCGGGACGGCTTTTCAGTGTTCAAAAGGGTGGGTTTAAGTGTAACGTGAGGTTACACCAGCCTGTAACGTGACGTTACATCTTCTGTAACGTGACGTTACATCTTCTGTAACTTGAAGTTACACTTCCTGTAACGTGAGGTTACACATGTGTAACGTGAGGTTACATTTAACCCACCCTTCAAAGGGGGCATTCAAGCGTCTCGAACCGCAGGTAGAAGCGCCGTAGGTGTAACGTCAGGTTACATTCCATTTATATATAAATAAATAAGTAATAGATATAGGGCTTCAGTGCATCAACGACCGCCCATCACACCACACCGGCATACCCGTGCCCCGAAGCTCGCGTTCAACTCCCTTTCGACAGCCTGGGGCTACCCAAGGAGCCCCTACGGCTATCGAAAGCGCGCAGAACGCTCGCATACACTCGGACCGTCCTCGGCCCCCACGGACGGATGGACGGACGCATCGGCAACGATCTATCCGTCCGACCATCCGGACGTAACGCCCTCTACGGACAGGCCAGAATTATGGAATCCACGTGATTTGAGGGGTACCGTTTTGGGTACTCGCGGGGTACACAAAGAAAAAGGTCAGAGACAACACCGTCTCTGACCTGCGTAAACTATGGTGGGCCGTCAGGGGTTCGAACCCTGGACCTTGGGATTAAAAGTCCCCTGCTCTGCCAGCTGAGCTAACGGCCCGCGGGTGGCATTGTACCACGGTCTGGGACTATTCCCAACTCCATTGGCCGTTCTGGAAAATCACAACTTCACGTCCATCAGGCGTAATGCCCGTAATATCGATGTCGTCCGTGCCGATCATAAAGTCGACATGCGTGCTCGATACGTTAACGCCATGCTCCAGGAGCTCCTCCTTGGACATGTCATACCCGCCCTCGATGCACTCGGGGAAGCCGACACCCAGCGCAAGGTGGCAGCTGGCGTTCTCGTCATAGAGCGTATCGTAGAACAGAACGCTACTTTCGCGGATCGGCGTGTTCTTGGAAATGAGCGCGACCTCGCCCAGATGAGCGGCACCTTCGTCGGTGTCAATGATGCTCGCAAGCGTCGCCTTGCCCACGCGGGCGTCGTAGTCCACCACACGGCCGCCCTCGAACTTAATCCAAAAATCGTCGACCTTGTTACCGTGGTGGATGAGCGGCATGGCCGAGTAGACGATTCCGTCAGCGCGCATGCGATCAGGCGAGGTGAAGACCTCCTCGGTGGGGATGTTGGGGAAGAAGGGATGTCCATCGGGCGTCTTACCCTTGCCGCCGGCCCACTCGTGACCCTTCGTCATGCCAATCGTCAGATCGGTTCCATTTGCCGCGGTGTAATGCAGCCGGTCAAAACGATTGTCGTTCAGGAAGCGCAAGTTCTTTTCGAACGCCGCGTCATGAAGCTCCCAGTCGCTCTCCGGGTCCTGGCCATCGGCGCGAGCGGTGTGCAGAATCGCATTCCACAGCTTATAGATTGCAACCTCATCGGCGTCTCCCGGGAACACCTCGCGTGCCCAAGCCACGACCGGAGCGCCGGCGATGCACCACGGATTGATGTTGTAATCCAGTCCACGGCGGAAAACTTTGCACTGCGTATTCCTCGCCTTGGATGCCGCGGCCGGCTTGGCTGGATCGATGCCCTTGAGGGCTGCAGGATCCGCACCCTCAATAAAGATAAAGCAGGCACCGTCCTGGGCCAGGGAATCCAGCTGCAGGCGCTTCCACTCGGGCGTCTGCTCAAAATAGCTTTTATCGACATGCTCGTACGTGAGCCTCGTCACGGCATCATCGGCCCAAATGACCGTCACGTGACCAGCGCCGGCGGCATAAGCCTCCGCGACCACCACGCGGGCAAAAGGCGCGCACTCGACCGGAGACTGAACGACGACCTCCTGACCGGATTTGACGTTTACTCCCTTGCGGACGACCAGGCGCGCGTAGTTTTTAATCTTGGGCTCCAGGGCCTTCATGCCCTCCAGAGCCTCTTCGACCGTCAGGGCAGCTCGAATCATGTGCCACTCCATCTATCTATAGAACAGTAAAAAGGCGCGCCGCAAAAACGACGCGCCTTATATCTTAGCGATAAGTATGAATGCAAACGCTACTTCTTCTTGGAGTCCTTCTTGTCCTCCTCGGCAGCCGAGCGCTCGATAAGGGCGTTGAGCTTGTTCTCGGACATGCCCTCGGCCTGCGCGCGGTACATGTTGCGCAGGGGACGAATACGAACGAAGTCGTAGATAAAGTCACCCAAAATGATGACATAGGACAAAACGATGCCGACCATCTGGACAGGGCTGGACACCATGCCAGCGGGAGCGAAGTACAGCGAGGCCCCAATTGCCACGACGAGCACCATGCCAATGGCGAGCACAATCCACCAGATGCGACGGCGCTTGGTGTAGTCCTCGTCCTGCTTGAGGAGGATATTCGACACCGTATAGATGCGGTCCTCCTTGGCGCGCTGCTTAGCCTTGCGGGCGCGCTTCTCCTCTTTAGAGAGGCCCTCGAGGTTCTCGCCCTTCTCGAGCTCTTTGCGGCGTGCCTTAGACGAAGCCGGCACGACGCGAACGGAGCTCGCTGCTTGGCGGGCGGGCTTAGCAGATGCGGCAGACTTGCGCGCAACCCCGGTAACTTCGTGGGATTGCGTGCGCTTGTTCGTGGCGCTACGGGTACTCACTTATGCGTTCTCCTTCATGCTTGTGAACTGGGCGCCCGTGATGATCTGGAAGGCCTCGCGATAGCGCTCGGACGTGCCATCGATGACCTCGGCGGGCAGGTGCGGGGTCTCCCCCGTCATATCCCAGTTGGCTTTGAGCCAATTGCGGACGAATTGCTTGTCGTAGCTAGGCTGGATCTTGCCCTCCTCGTAGCTGGCAGCAGGCCAGAAACGGCTGGAGTCGGGCGTGAGGCACTCGTCGATCAGTGTGACCTTGCCATCGATGACACCAAACTCGAACTTGGTGTCGGCAATGATGATGCCACGGGTCGCGGCGTACTCGGCAGCGGCCTTGTAGATCTTGAGGGAAAGGTCGCGAATCTGCGTGGCGATGTCCTCGCCCACGATCTCGCAGCAACGCTCGAACGAGATGTTCTCGTCGTGGTCACCGATCTCGGCCTTCGTGGACGGCGTGAACAGCGGCTCAGGAAGCTTGGAAGCCTCGGTCAGGCCCTCAGGCAGCTGGATGCCGCAGACGGTGCCGTTCTCGTCGTAGGTCTTCTTGCCCGAACCGGTCAGATAGCCGCGGACGATGCACTCGATGGGAATCGTCTGGGCCTTCTTAACCAGCATGGCGCGGCCAGCGAGGTAGTCACGATACTCAGCAAACTCCTCGGGGAAATCCGCCGGGTCGATGGAAACGAGATGGTTGGGGACGATGTCGGCAAACTTATCGAACCAGAATGCCGAGATGCGATTGAGCACCTCTCCCTTAAACGGAATCTCGTCGGGAAGAATGAAGTCGAACGCAGAAATGCGGTCGGTGGCGACCATCAGCAGGTTTTCACCGGCATCGTAGATATCACGAACCTTGCCACGGGAATCCGGACGACGCTCCATCGTTGTCACGTGAGTCACTCCTTACCTAAATACGACAGAAATGCGGGTTCTTTCCCGCATGTTTTCGCAAACTCGGAGCGGCAGGGACGCAGCCCCTCCTTCACCGAATAGCGAAAAGCTAGTGCTCCATTGTAGTAGATGCCGAGTCTGCCGTGTGCTCGCGGGGCAGATGAATTGTAAAAGTCGTACCCTTTCCAAGCTCCGACTCCACGGATATGTAGCCATGGTGACGCTCGACGATCTGCTTGGTCACGGCGAGGCCAACGCCCAGGCCACCAGCTTCGCGGGCGCGGCTGGCATCGGCGCGCCAAAACCGCCCGAAGATGCGCGACAGATCGTCCTTGGCAATACCGATGCCGGTATCAGAAACGGCAATGCTGACATGCTTGCGGTCACTGAGCACCGACACCACGACCCAACCGCCCTCGGGGGTGTAGCGCATGGCGTTGCTCATGAGGTTGATAACACATTGCGTGATCATGTCGGGATCGGCCTCGACGACATCGTCGTGACCCTGGGTCTCGTCCGCAAAACGCAGGCGCAGATCGCGGTCGACAAACAGGCGCTCCTGGGCATTGACGATGGAACGCACGAAAGGAACCATGTCCACCGGCTCAAGGTTGAGCGGAGCCGTGCTGTTTTCCATGCGCGACAGGTCGAGCATCTGCTGCACCAGACGAGCCAAGCGACGCGTCTCGGAAGCAACGGTCTCCAAATGCTCATCGTCGGTGGGATACACGCCATCTTGCATGGCCTCGACCGTTGCGAGCATGGCCATAAGCGGCGTGCGAAGCTCGTGTGCAACGTCTGAGGTCAGGCGCTTCTCGTGTTTCATATCCTTCTCGAGCGAAGTGGCCATCTCATCGAAGGTCTCACCCAGCTGATCGATCTCGTCATCACCGCGCAGTCCCGTGCGAGCCGACAGGTCGCCGTCACGGATTTGCTTTGCGGTACTGGTGATGCGATGAATCGGCTTGGTGAGCATGCGCGACACGAGCGATCCGATAACGACCGAAATGCAGATTGCAACAACCGCGGCGAGGGCCATGGCGTTAAAGGTCTTCTCCCTAAACGCAGTGTCCGCCTTGGTGAGCAGAGCGTCGGAGCCGATGGCCCACAGCTTTACCTGTCCGACATGCTCGCCGGAAGACGTTACAATCTCGACGTTAGCAACGCTATCGGAGTCGGTTGGAGCAGACGAGACCGGGCTATGCGATGCCCTCTTGCCGCTCGTTTCGTCGGTCGTAGCCTGGTTTTCGCGTACATCGGCGGTGGCGCTTGCCGAGGGCCAGGAATCGTCATAAACGATCACGCCCTTTTTATTGACGACCTGCATACCCAGATCGTCGGAAACCAAACTCGACGTTGCAACCGTGCGCAGTTCCCCCGCGGTCCAAGAGCCGTTTTCCTCATATGAGGTTGCCAACTTCTCGGCAGCGGAATTTGCGATTTCTACGATATTGGAGCGTGTGTAATCCGAAAAGACCGTGCCCCACACAACAGAGACCACGCCCACCAGCACCAATACCGTCATGAGCGATGTCAGAGCAAAAGCAAGTGCCATGCGCGAGGGATAGCTCATCGTTGGCCGTGAATCGGAACGAGGCGTGTTCCAACTAGCCTTGGAACCCGCCTCGCTCTCCTGCTTGTGCTTTTGTCCGATTTCAAAGCGCGCAGGTGTCATATGTGATTTCCCTATTTCTCGTCCGACTTATCGGTCTTGGCCGGAGCCTCGAAGCGATAGCCGACACCGTGGACGGTGTAGAGCCACTTGGGCTTCTTGGGATCATCGCCCAGCTTGGCGCGAAGGTTCTTCACGTGGCTATCGATGGTGCGCTCATAGCCCTCAAAGTCGTAGCCGAGCACCTTCTCGACCAGCTCCATGCGGTTGTAGACGCGACCGGGGTGACGGGCAAGCGTGGTGAGCAGCTTAAACTCGGAAGCCGTCAGGTCGACTTCCTTGCCCTCGACCAAAATCTTGTGGCCCGAGATATCGATGACCAGATCGCCGAAGTCGAGTACCTCGACGGCTGGCTCGTCGGCCTGATGGGCACGGCGGAACAAGGCGCGTACGCGCGCGACAAGCTCGCGCGGCGAGAACGGCTTAATCAGATAGTCGTCGGCGCCGAGCTCAAGACCGATAATACGATCCTCGATCTCGCCCTTGGCAGTCAGCATGATGATGGGGACATCCGAGGTATCGCGAATGGTGCGGCAAACGCGCTCGCCGGGGATCTTGGGGAGCATAAGGTCGAGCACGACCAGGTCAAACTGATGCTTCTCGAACTCCTCGATCGCGGACTGGCCGTCGCCGACACCCACAACCCAGTAGCCTTCGCGCTCGAGATAGGCAGCGACGGCGTCACGGATTGCCTTCTCATCCTCGACCAGCAGAATCTTTTTTGCATCTGAAGCCATAACACGGCCCCCCTGTCTCAATCAGCTAAGAACAAGCCCATTTTAACGCACCTGAGCCCGCCGGATGCCACTATGACGCGGCAGCTCGGCGGGCGGTGCTCACAATTACAACGCGTTTATTCCCCTGTTGGCGCCTTTTTAACCCCTCTAAGCTTAAAGAGAGAATAGGCGTGCGGTGACCGTCTCGGGTATACCCTGGCTGTTGCGCACCGTGGCGTACGTAAGGAATGAGTCCGATTTTCCCGCCGTAGCTGGATAATCGCCATATTCCAAAGCACGGTCGGGCGACAGCAGCGAGCCATAGGTCTTGGCAGAGGTGTCGATCAGGAAATGCGATGCCTGCACCTTAACAAGGTATTTATTCTTCTTGCCAGCCGCACATGCGAGCGGCTCGCGTGACAGGAAGAGGTACGGCCCTCCCTCATTACCGATATACGTGCCCATATTGCCCAAGCTGCCCACGCCACTATAGGTCGCCTCGATAGAAAACACGAAGGTATCGCCCATATATACGGCCTCGAAAGGCGAGACTGACGAGGGAAGAACTAGCTGGGCACGTTTGGTGTTGTTGCCGTCGGTCAGATCGATTGCCGTTATGCCGTAGTAGACGCCTTCGTCGTTGCGGACACGCGGCGAGATGGTCAAAATGCCGTCGCTCGCACGCGGGGCCGATGCAAAGCGGCCCGTCGATTTCCAAATTGTCTCGGCCTTGGATTCATCAAGCGAGCGACGATAGCAAAACGAATCACTACTCGTTTTATTGCCGCCTGCCGAAGGCATTTTATACCAGATGACTGATGACCCGAACGCCGTAAACAGTGGCGGATCATAGTCCTTGCCACCCCGATCGAGCTCAACCACGTCGCCAGAGAGCGAAGCGCCCGACAGATTTTGAGCGTAGAGTTTCCACGATGAATTGGCAAAGTTCATCTCGACCCACGCAAACACGCCATCGCCGGCACGGACATCGTAAAATGCATATCCCGTGCCCTCGATAGGATCCTCGATTAATGTGGTAAGCGAACCATCGCCCAGGTTGAGCACACCAAGCGTATTGGCATGCAGGGCAGAAGCAGGCGCCATCATCGCCGCGGCGTAATCGCCGTCGCAGTAGTACAGCAGCGTACCCAGAGGCAGCGTCCACGACGCCGCCGGCTCAAGATCGATGTCGACTGCCTCGTACTCATCCGTAATCGAGATGATTTTGGAATCGTCCTTGATAACCTGCGGCTCGCCGGCGGCATCATCGCTGGTGCCCGTTTTTTTCGAGCATCCGGCAAGCACTGTGGCAGCGCCCGCGGCAGCCCCTCCGAGCACAAAGCCGCGGCGCGATATTCCGTTCTTGACGTGGTCGGCGATACCCATTAGGCGATCTCGGCGCGAGCGGCCTCGATAGCGCGTGTAAGCTGGTCGGCGCAGGAGGTCTTTTTCATACCGCAGGTATTACCAGCGAGAACCTCGATTACACGATCGGCAGGAGCACCCTCGACCAGCTTAGAGATAGCCTTGAGATTGCCGTTGCAGCCACCGGTAAACTCGACGCCCACCACCTTGTTGCCGTCATCGGACAGGTCAAGGTGGATATTGCGAGCGCATACGCCCTGAGGCTTGTAATCAAAACTAATCATTGCGTTCCCCTCTCGTAAAGCAATTTCAGACGTCTATTATCCCCGCCTGGGCCGACTTATTATCGCAAGCACCGATTCAACATCCTACGATGCATGGACTCGCGGGGGCAAGATTAGCAGTCCGCACCCTGTGCGTGGACCGTGCGCTTCTCCCGATACATATTGTGGTCGGCGACACGATATACATCGGCCAGCGTATTTCCAGCCGTCTCGACGGTCGCCACGCCAATCGATGCGCTGACCGTCAGGGCCTCATCGCTTACCGCGGCAAGACCGAGACGAAGATCCTGTTCCAGCCCGAGCGCAGACTCGTTGTCAGTATGGGGGCAAACCAGCAAAAACTCGTCGCCGCCAAGGCGCATCGGCAGATAATCCGCACCAGCCACCCGCCGCAGCACGGACGCCGTCCGTCGCAGCAGTTCATCCCCCATCTCGTGACCATAGATGTCGTTGGTCCGCTTGAGATAATTGCAGTCCAACATAATCACGCTCACGGGCAAGTCCTCGTTTACCAGGCTATCTCCGCGCGATTCAAGATAGTTGCGGTTGCGAAGCCCCGTCAGTTTGTCTTGATATGACAGCTCCTCGGCATGCTTGACCATCGATATGTTGTGCGTCGCCACGACGACCGACTCCAGCCGTCCTTGCTCATCGCGATGCTGGGGGACAACCTGTAGCGAGTACCAAGCGCCTCGACAATCTCGCACCTCGGCAGCCAAGTACGGTACGCCCTCCATACGTTCACGAAGCGAACTTACATCTACGAGTCCCACAACCGCTTCGCGGCTTTCGGGGCTCACGATATCCCGGCAGACCGTGTCCATAAAGTCATATGCCTCGCTGTGCTCGGCAAATATTTTCGCTATCGCCGGCGACATATTGATCCCCTCGATCTCGAGGGTGTCGAGATGCAAAAGGAAGGTCGAATCGTAGATGGCGCTTATGGCATTGATAATGCCGAGCTGTTTATCCTTTTCGACCAAATTGCGGTGGTCAACGATATTTCGAGCCAACAGCACCACGACCCAAAACGCAAGACACACCAAGACGCCGACGGCGACAAATGAAATCCTGTCAGACATGACCTCAGATTTGGGATATAGCGCAAACAGGCGGTAGTCCTTATATGCCGCACGCACGGCATACCATTCGTCTCCTCGATATTCGATGCGCGTCAGGCCGTCGTCTTTCCACTCAACTCCTACGCTGGTGAGGAGTCGGGCGAGCGACACGTCAGCATCGGCACTGTTGGATGAGACAATCTCCGCATCCTCCATAACAAGCACCGTGGGACCCTGGTGGAAGGTACTGTTCGAAAGCACGTCGGCTATGGCATATGAATAGTCGTCCGCCGTATCGGAAACAAGTGAGCGGTATGCCAGGGCAACGCCGTCGCCATACGGAACGGCACAGACGGCAAAAACGACACCACGGCGCTCATCGACAGTTGAGTAGGTCGCTTTGGAACCTTGATACATCGATGCGACCGGCGAACAGGCCAACTCATCTCGCCACAACATGAGCGGATCGCGACCATCGATGTCGTAGTGGGCAGCCATATGGCCATCGGAGTCCATGACCATCAGCCCCGAAAGGTTCTCGGCATGGACAAATTGCTCGATAAGATCGTCGTTAACCTCAACGCGATCAGAGGACAGGAACGTCGCAAACGATTCGACCGCGGCGAGCAAATCGTGCGTCGCCTCGGTTTTTCTCCCCTGTTCGTAGCGGTCATATTTTTCGCAAGCGTTCTCCAAAAACACCATGGTTTCTTGGCCAAACCCAAGCGTTTTTTCGAGGCAGCGATGGGTTCCAACCGTATACAACAGGCCTAACAAGACGGCGCTGACAATAACGCTGGCAGCTATGACGTTCAGAGTCTTTCGACTCAAGCGGTGCTCATCAGTTGTCATGAATTTCCTCCTTGCCCGCCCGTCGTCGCTCCTGTCTTGTAATTGCCCACAATACGGTCAATCGTGCCATCTCGATCCATGTCGAACAGCGCGGTATTGAGATCCTTTACGACCGATCCTTCATAGCTGTCATCAAACGCGACGCCCAGGTCAACCGTCATAACATTGTCGGCAAACACACGGTAAACGCCGGGATACTGAGCAACGAGTCGGTCAAGCGACTGGACATCCGCCATCCAGCAGTCAACGTACCCTTTGACTAGAGCGGCTTTGCAGAGTTCGGCAGAGCCATATGATTTGATTTGAACGTCCGACGAGACCCCCAGATCCCCCGCAAGCAATCGGCGTTCACTCACCGAACCCGCAATCACCGCAATGGTCTTACTTCCATCGAGATGTGCCAAGGACTTGATGCCACTCGTTTTCTTGGCGGCAACCGAGACCGTCACGGTTAGATACGGCTCGGTCCAGTAATACTTATCCTCGCGATAACAGGGAGAATAGTCACACCACAGGCAATCGATATCACCGTTTTTGAGCAGCCGGTCGCGATCGTTCCAGTCAATATCGACAAACTGTGGCTTGAGCCCCGCACGCTTGCAGGCCTCGCGGGCGATGTCGATATCGATACCGGCGTAATCGCCCGTGGTATCGACATACACATAGGGGTCGTTATCCGTAACGCCGATTTTGAGCACCGGGAGATCTCTATCGGCTTCATTCGAGGAGGAAGAACTGCTTCGAACGGTATACGTCAGGGCGCCCGCAAAGACGGCAACAAGGAGTATGAGCGTAAACGAGACGATGGTGGCCCGCTTGATGCGTCTGGGCACGTGCCCCCTTTCATCGAAACAGCAGTCGGAGTTCATTTTATTACCCGGGCGCATATGCGACAGTAAAAAAAGCGCCTCGCCCAAGACGGGCAAGGCGCCAAAGGTTGAAATGCATCCGCAAGCGGTCGAATTAGGTTAACCCTACTCGAAGCTCAGCTGCTCCAGGCGATCGAAGACCGTATCGATGCGGGTGAGGAAGTCCCACGGATCAAAAATCTCGTCGAGCTTCTCCTGGCTGACGGTGCAGCGCGGATCGGCCTCGAGACGCTCCTTAAAGGTGGGGCCAGAGACACAATCCTGCACCTCGTGCCAGGTGGCCATGGCGTTCTCCTGCACAATGGCGTACGCATCCTCGCGGGTGATACCCGTATCGACGAGGGCAAGCAGGACCTTGGAGGAGAAGATGAGGCCGCGGGTCTTGTTGAGATTGGCCATCATGCGGGCCGGATACAGCTGCAGGCCGTCGATAACGCGAATGAGGCACTGGAACATATGGTCAAGCGCGATGAAGCTATCGGCCTGGGCGACACGCTCGGCGGAAGAGTGCGAAATGTCGCGCTCGTGCCACAGGGCGACGTTGTCGAAGGCGACCTGGGCGTTGGACTTCACGACGCGCGACAGACCGCAGACCTTCTCCATGGTGATGGGGTTGCGCTTGTGCGGCATGGCGGAGCTGCCCTTTTGGCCCTTGCGGAAGGGCTCCTCGGCCTCGAGTGTATCGGTCTTCTGCAGGTTGCGGACCTCGGTCGCGATGCGCTCGCAGGTGGCCGCTGTAGTGGCAAGCACGCCGGCAAGATAGGCGTGGTGATCGCGGCTGATGACCTGCGTGGACAGCGGGTCGTGAACCAGACCCAGGTGCTCACAGACGTACTCCTCGACGAACGGCTCGATGGAGCTGTAGGTGCCGACGGCACCGGAGATGGCACCGAAGGCAACGTTCTTGCGAGCATCCTCAAGACGATCAAGGTCGCGCTTGAGTTCCCATGCCCAAGAGCCAAACTTCATGCCGAAGGTCATCGGCTCAGCATGGATGCCATGGGTGCGTCCGGCGCAGAGCGTATTGCGCTCCTCGAAGGCGCGGCGCTTGCAGATCACGCCGAGCTTCTTGACGTCCTCGATAATCAGGTCACACGCCTGAGTAAGCTGATAGCACAGAGCAGTATCACCCAGGTCGGAGCTGGTCATACCGTAGTGAACCCAGCGACTAGGCTTGGGCTCGCCCTCGGGAACATCGGCGTCGATATATTCCTTCATGTTGGTCAGGAAGGCGATGACATCGTGGCGCGTGACCTCCTCGATCTCATCGACCTTCGCCTTCTCAAAGTTGGCATGGTCGCGGATCCACTGGGCTTCGTCTTTAGAAATGCCGATCTTGCCGAGCTCCGCCTGGGCCTCGCAGGCCAGAACCTCGATCTCCTGCCAAATGGCATACTTGTTCTCGAGGGAGAAGATATGTCCCATCTCCGGGCGGGTATAGCGATCGATCATAGCGGCTCCTTTTTGGTTATTGGCACGTTGGTCGTAACTCAACCATTGTACCGTGCGCGGGTGCGAGTATGGGCAGCAGGCATTAACCTAACATTTTGGAATTGGAGCGGGCAACGGGACGTCCGCGTATTTGCTTCGCAAATCCGCACCGGCTGCGGTCGACAAACCTGGGTCCGGGGAGACGCGGGGGCGAAACCGGTCGAATCTGTCGTTCCCGAAATCGACCTCGGCTGATGGAGCGGGCAACGGGACGTCCGCGTATTTGCTTCGCAAATCCGCACCGGCTGCGGTCGCCTATCGGCGACCTTGCCTGCTCGCTATAAACGCTTCGCGTTTATTTAACGCTCGCACCCTGTCGGGTTCGAGTCCCGGCACTTTATTGAAGAAGGCACAGTAACGAAACGTTACCGTGCCTGAAATTCGAATGGAGCGGGCAACGGGACTCGAACCCGCGAGTGTCAGCTTGGGAAGCTGATGCCTTACCACTTGGCGATGCCCGCATATGTGGGGGATAGTATAACGCGGTTGTCTTGTTCGATACAAGGGTGGCGATGCTTGTTTTAGCTGTGGAGATTCGTTTGAAAATCGCGTCAATTGTGGAGACGAGGACCTTTGACTTCCTGTTCACCTTATCTTCTACCTGCGCTTTTGCTTGATTGTTGTATTTGAGCTCAATTTGTCAGGAATTGGGCAAGCTTTTGGTCAGGCTCCGGTACTTACCCGCATGAACCTCGGGGGTAGCCTCATCCTACGCGTCGCAACCTCCCCATGCGGCGCACGAGGGATAAGGAGCAGCCATGTCCAACGCACCCACGCACTCTGTCCACAGCGCAATCGCAACAGGTCCGCTGCTCCTGCTCCTCTTCCTGCTTTTCGGCTGTCTGGCACCGGGAGCCGCATTTGCCGTCGATGGCTACGACCAGCTCGGCTTCCGCACTATTAGCGATGATTGTGGGCCCTTCTTCATCGGCAAGTATGAAGCTCAAGACGCCTCGATTGCCTACTGCATGAACCAGGAGCGCCCCGGCCCCACCAAGCCGGGCGGCCCATGGCTCAACTTTGATCAAGGCTGGGTGTGGCTCGACGACGAGTTCGCGGCAATCGTTTGTCACGGATATCCTACCGCCACGTCGTTTGGCGGTTACCATCTTTCACCCGATCGCGCCCGCGCCGCCACCCAGCTTGCCGTATGGATGCTCAACGGCACTACCCATGTCGACGGCACCTACTCCTACACGACCGCTCAGGGCAAAACCAAGAGCGGGCACTTTACCGCCGACAATGAAGTCGTGGCGGCTGCGCGGTGGCTCCACGACAGCGCAAAATCAGGAAGCATCAAAGCCGCTCCGCACCGCGCGCGGCGCTATATAGGAACCGTATCGGGCGGCAGCAAACGTCAAGACATGCTCTATGTACTGCCGGCGGTCTCTGTTTCCTTCCAAAAGCAGTCTGCAAACGCTGCCATTACCAGCGGAAACAATACTTATCAGTTTGACGGGGCAACATTCGATGTTTTTGAGAGCGCCAGCGGCGCGCATGTCGGCACCGTCCAGATGGACAGCAACGGTCGAGCGCAGGCAACACTCCTACCCAACACGGCATACTACCTAGTTGAGACAACAGCGCCAGCTGGTTATATCCCCCTGCACGATCGCATTGCCTTTACCACGACGAATAACGGCGGATACGTCACCATTGATGAACAACCCGGCACCATTACCTTGCGCATTGTAAAGCTCGACGCCGCAACGAATGCAGGCCCCCAAGTTGGGGCTTCGCTCGCAGGAGCAGAATTCGTGTGCGTATCGCAATCAACCCCTGGATGGACACAAACTCTCAGGACCGATGAAAGCGGTCGAGCTACCCTCACCGATGTCCCCCTGGGAACCTTTACCATCTATGAATCGAAGGCGCCCGAGGGCTATTTGCCCTCCGGTGACAGTTGGTCTTACACCGTTGGAGCCGACCAACTCGGCGATTCAGGCGTGGTCGAGATCGAATCTCGCGTTTCCGATATCCCCATTGCGTTTGACCTTGAGATTTCCAAATTCAAGGACTACGGCAATAGCGATCAATCCGGCCTGGAGCAGCCGGCAGGAGATGTTGTCTTTGAGGTTGTCAGTAACAGCTCTCAGCAGGTTGTTGGCACACTGACTACAAACATCTATGGCTTTGCCTCCACCAAAGACCAGCCCGAAGCATGGTTCGGCACAGGCAAGCGACCAGCCGGTGTCCACGGAGCCGTCCCATACGACCGCGCCGGCTACACCGTTCGCGAGGTTCCGGAAACCGTCCCCGAGGGTTTTAAACGTGCAGGGGAATGGACCGTCGGGGCCAATCAGATTTCCGACGGCGCCGAGCTTCAATATATCGTGGACAACCACGCTCTGTCGACGCATCTCCAGATTGTAAAACGCGATGCCCAAACAGGCGCTTCTGTTCCGCTAGCCGGATTCACCTTCCAACTCCTCGACAGCAATCACAAACCTGTCTCACAAACATGCTGGTATCCAGCACATAATGTAATGGACACCTTTACGACTGACGCGACCGGCACCGTCACACTGCCCGAATCGCTCGTGCCGGGCACCTATTATGTACGCGAAACCTCGGCCAAAGAGCCCTATCTTGTCGGTGAAGAGATCGAGGTAAACATACCCGCCGACATGAACCTAACGCCCATTGCAATCGCCTCGTATTATGACCACGCCGCGACCGGAAACATCAGGATCGTTAAAACCGATGCCGTAGACGGCAGCAGCCTCGCGGGCGCCATCTTTGAGATCCGTGCCTCGGGTGATATCGTGCGCCCCGACGGTAGCATTGCCGCGCTCGACGGTGAGACCGTCGCGACCGTCGCGACGGATGAAACTGGAGAGGCACGCGCGGACGACCTCCCGCTGGGATCTGGCACCGCACGCTACGAGGTTGTCGAGACTCAAGCGCCGACCGGCTTCTTACTCGACCGGACGCACCACATCGTCGACCTTACCTATGCCGACCAGAAAACACCCGTTGTGGAAGCACGGCTTAACGTATCCGACGATTACACCAAGGTTGATATCTCCAAGGTCGATGCAAGCGGAGAGCAGGAAGTGAAAGGTGCACAGCTCACCTTATATGGTCCCGATAAAACCGAAATAGACTCCTGGACCTCATCCGACAAGCCACACCGCATCGAACATCTTGCACCCGGCACCTACTCGTTGCGCGAAACGATGTCTCCGCGGACCTATGACCTTGCCGAGGAGATAACGTTTGAAATAAAGGATACGGGAGAAGTCCAATCCGTCGCGATGAAGGATGCGCCCATCGAGATCAAAGGACAGGTCGACAAGCGTCAGGAGCTTGTCCAACCTATCGGGAAGGGTCTGCTGGCCAACGGCGATGGTAAAAATCGCGCCGCGACGCAAACCAATACGGACGGTCTTTTCTCCTATACCATCGACGCTCGAAACGATTCAGCTACCTGGGTTGATGAGTTTACGATTACCGATGATCTTGAGTGTGCCAAAGACGGCACGGCGAGATTCGTCTCAATCGAAACCCCCGTCGCCATCGGCGACCTCAACGGTCTGTGCAACGTGTGGTATCGCACGACGCCGTTGGACTCGACAGACGTCGATGGGCCGGCAAACGCGACGCTTGACGATGGGCACGAAAATCCTTGGCTTGAGTCCGACGAAGTAAAAGAGAGTCTGGGTGAGGATTGCCGCCTCGTCGATTACGACGGCTGGCACCTCTGGAAGGCGGATGTCTCGACCACGGAATCCACCACACTCGAGGTGAAAGAACTCGACCTTGCATCCAATACCGTCGTAACGGGCATTCGCATTGAATACGGTGCAGTAGCCGCCGACTTTACGACTCGAAGCGATGTGGATTCTTGGACCCGTGATGATCTCAAAGATGAGCACGACGACCTTGACGATGCCAAAGCAATCCTTGGCACAGACGCTCGGGGCGCAGCCGTGCACATGCAGGCAACGTCGGCTTATACGCCCCAAACCGCACTCACCAACAGCGCGCGCGTCGATCTTTGCCGCAACGGCGGCGGCGATAAACTTGAGTCACATGACGAGGACCGTGTCATTCAACGCTGTACCCTACCGCAGGACCTACCGGCAACAGGATCAGTTCCCATCGCCGCCTGCATCACCGCGCTTCTGACCTCGGGTGCCGCAGCCTTATGGTTCGCTCGCCTTAGGTCGATCCCAAAGAAGCGCTAGCGCGATAAAAAAGCGGTCGAGCCAGTCCCCCGGCTCGCCCGCTTTCAATCATTTATATCGCCGTATCTACTCTGCAGACGAAGATCCACCATCAACGATTGCCTGCTCGGACTCAGGAATCCCATCGGCACCCGTGCTCTGTTCTTGCTCCACCTCTTCGCTGATTGCGGAGGCGGTGGTCGAGCCCTTCGCACCCACGATGTAGGCAGCCCCAAATCCTAACGCAATGGCGATCAAGGTCAAAATCACGTAGACAGGCCAATGGCGCTTAATATACGAAAACACGTTGACTCCTTAGAGCTCCGTCTACGAACGGCGGATAACCTCGGTCACGACCTCGGATACCGTGGCAATGTTCGTCGGGTTGACATTGTGGGGCAGGTCGTCCTCGGTACGAGCGCAAGCCAGGCGCGTGCCGTCCACGCCGGCGATGGTGAGGGCTCGGCGGCTCGCCTCGAGCGCGGCATAGGCATCGGTCTTGGCATAGGGCATCTCGAGCGCGCCACAATCGACATGGAACGACTTGCACACCTTGCTGACCAGGTTCATGATGCGGCGATCTCCCTTGAGCAGCTGCTGTTCGCCCTCAACCGTCACCACCGAAAGCCTACCGGCGCCGACGGATTCAAGATTGATGAAGAATACGCCGCGGAGCTTATCGCGATGCGAAGCCAAGAAGGCCTTCATACCGGCGCCATCACAATCCGAGGCGCCCGTTGTCACAAACCAGATATCGTGACCGAGCAGCTCATCATCGCCCATAGAGGCGACAGCCGAGAGCATATCTTCGGAGGAAGCGCCGTCGGAAGACGTAGCGCCGCCCTTCCAGCCATCGTTATCGTCCTCGAAATTATCCCACGAACCGATGCCGCGACCGGACTTCTTGGCATCGTAATCGTCTTCGACGCCCAGCCAATCACTCATGCTGTCCTGTTCGTTTTTCTTTTTACGACCGAACAGGCCGCCCAGGCCGCGCTTGCGAGACTTAGGTGCCGCAGGGGCGGGAGCCGAAATGGTCTCGATCGGCTGTGCGCCCGACGCAACGGGCATAGGAGGCGCAACGGGTGCCGATGTGGGTTCGGGACCCTGAGCGGTAGCAAAGGGGTCGTTGACCTGTGCGGAGGGATCGGGAAGGTCGAACAGCGACGTGCGAGACGCAACGTTTGTCTGCTTCATCGACGGCAGCGACGGATCGGGGACCGAAGCCAGCGGAGACGAGGAGGGTGCCGACGCCGGATCGGGAACATTCATCTGCGGACGCGGCGATGCTTGGGAGGAAATCTGGGCCATAAGGGAATCGACCGTTTCGTCCTGGGTGGGAGCAACATCGGCAACCGTGGCACCGGAACCACTCGGGGTCGGCATGGTGAAAATCTGCGTGGAGTAAGGCCTCGACTCATCTGTCTCGGGAGCCTCGGAAACCGCAGGCACTTCCTCCTGCTCGACCTCGGTCGAATCACCTTGATCGGCTGCCGCGTATTGCTCTTCGTCACAGCTGACCTCGACGGGCTCGTGCCCGGCGACATCTTGGATTTCGGCAGCATCAATAGGCTCGTCATCGTCTGCCGCGTCGCCCTGCTCATCGGAAACAGGAAGGGGCTCGGCAATCGCGGTGCCTTGCTTTTCAAACGTTATCGTGGAATCGAACCGCGCGGCATCAAACGACATGGTGCTATCGACGTGCTGCTGAGCCTCAAAGGACGTTGTAGCTTCGGCGGCGTCGACAGGCACGGACTGCATAGCCTCGTTCTGCTCGAACTCTTGCGCCGCGCGCTCACGTGCCGCCTCGGCTGCCTGCTGCTGAGCGATAGCCTCCTGCTCGGCAGCCTCGCGTGCGGCAGCGCGCTTCCCCTCGAAATCGTCGACAAATTTCCTGCCCTTTGCAAGCGCACCCTTAAAGAAGTTGGAAGCGCTGGCGCCAATCGAAGAGAACGCGGATGCAATATCGGCATGGGGCGTTGCCGCGGGAATCTCGGCCGAGAAATCAGTATCGCTCTCGTAAGACACGCGCCTCGGCTGTTCAGCGTAATCGTCGTCAGGCTCGTCCGTAACGTCTTGCGCCGGCGCGGCGGGAGCCAAAATGTCCAGTCCTGCCGCGGGATCGATCGCGGACACCGCCTCGGGCTCGGCAACGGCAGCGGCAACCGCGGCAGACTCATCATCCACGGCGACAACGGGCGCAGATGCAGTCACGACGGGGGCAGGCTCGGGCTCAAACGTCGGCTCCTCGCCTTCCTCGTAATCGAGCGTGCAGGACTCGGGAAGCATTCCGAGCGCACGGATGGCATCCGAACCAAAGCGGATGTTGCCGGCGGCATTGCGATAGAGCCTGGGCTCGGGCTCGGCCGCGACAGGCTCCTCCGCCGGCTCGGCAGTGGGAACCTCGTCATTGAACTCTTCGGCCTGGACAGCCTGATTCTGATCCTCGGGCACGATGGCGCCAATCAGCGTCTCGTCGGCAGACGCACCCTCAAAGCCCTCGATCTGCTCGTCGAAAGCCTCGCCCTGTTCGGGCTCGGTCTGAGCGTCGGGAGCAATCGGCTGACCGAACTCGTCCTCGGCGTAGGTAGGCTCTTCATACTCGATGGTGTTGCCGTAGTCGTTTTGCTGTTGGGCCGCGGCATACTCCGCTGCTGCGCGCGCCATCTCCTCGGCACGACGCTTCTGCTCCCCAAAATAGGTATCGAACGGAACATCGTCGGGAAACTCGTTTTCGCCCTGGAAGGGAGCAACGTTGTCCATAACGCCGAGCATAGCGGCGACAGAAGACTTGTTGCACACTGCGCCGGACGTATAGGGAAGCACAAAACGGTTAGAAATGATGTTTGCCGCGTTGGCGAGCGCAACGAGGGAAGCGAGGATCGCGACAATCCACAGCAGAACCTTGAGCGCGCCGGGGAGCGGCAGGATACGCAAGATGGCAACGGCAGCGGGGGCAACCGTGGCAACGGGCAACAGCTTGGCGATGAGCGCACGATACGAAGCATAGGGCTCGCGGGCGAGCAGCTCAGCACGGGGAGAGTCGTAGTGTGCGACAACGACCACCGGGCGGTTGCGCGGAGACGCGAGCGGGCCCGAGGCCTTGTGGTAGGCGATGACATTTTGGCTCACGCCCGTCTTGCCCAGGCGCGAACCCACGGGGTGGCCCGTGCGCTCGAGCACGTAAAGAACGGCGCCGACAATGGCCAGCAAGGTGCCGACCAAGCCGATGCCGCCGCCGATGCCCATCAGCAGGGCGCCGGCAAACGCAAGAATACCGGTAACGGCAAATGCCAACCTGCTGGGCGCCGGGGCATTGAACTCCTGAACCTCGGGATCAAAGCCGTGGTTGCGGAAGATCTGAGCGATATCCTCGGCAGCCAAGCGCTCTTCTTCGCTGCATGCCGGCGTGATGCCGGTGTTCTGCAGCAGGTGGTTAATATAGTTCTGGGTGTTCGCCATGTGCGCTCCACATCCATAATCCGACAAATAGGCCCAATGCATGCACATTAGAACCGTATATAGTCGAAAGTATACCCCGAGCGAGCGCAAACGACCGAATTCGGGCCATCTTAACGCCCCGAGCGGACAAGGATATAGCCTAATCTCCATATCGGACTAAAATCATGGCAGCAAACCATCTTCTCATGCGAGGACTCTATGACGGCAAGCGACGCGACCGCGACAATTAAAAAGGGGAATTCGGAGCCCAGTTTCGATAAAACGGCTCAGCGCATCCTCAATCTTTTCTTTGTGCTCAACAGCTCCCCCGAACCGCTGACGACCGAGCAGATCGTCTTGGATTCTGACCTGGGATATGGCTCGGGCAATATCGACTCGGATAAGCGCAAGTTTCGGCGCGATCGTGACAAACTGCTCGAGCGTGGCATCTTAATCAAGGAGGTTCGCCCCGCCGGTGCGCAGGAGACCGAGGAAAGCTCGTGGACAATCGACCGCGAGCACACGTTTGCTGCGGGCGGCCTCATCACCGCAGACGACGCCGATATCCTGCTCAACGCCATCGACCAGACGTTAGCGGCCGGCTCATCCACCTTTGCCGCGCCGCTTGCCGATATTCGCTCCAAGATTGCCTACCTCACCGGCATGTCGGCGGTGGACGATGCACCGATCCGCCGCTCTCCCACCGTCGATGCGGTATGGAGCGCCTTTGCCGAGCGGTGCGCGCTGCGATTTTTATATCAGAACGGACGCGGCGAGCAGAAAGAACGTACCGTCTGCGTCTACGGCATGTTCGAGCGCGAGGGCGTGGCGTACTTCTGCGGCCTCGACAATGTCACCGACGACATCAGGACATTCCGCTGCGACCGTATCGTTCGCGCCTGGCGTCCTTCGAAGGCCTACGCCATCCCCGCGGACTTCAATCTCAACGACTATCTGTTCTTTGAATTCGATTTTGCCGACCGACCGCCCGTTGCAGCCACGTTCTCGTTCGCCCCTCAGACGCAGATCGATATGATCAACGGCCTCACGCGCGGGCGAGGTGAGCTCGCACACACCGATGCGGGATGGACCTGGACCGTTGACGTGCGTGACCTTGAAGCCGCCGCCTCATTTTGCATGGCCCACGCCACGGACGGCATGAGGCCCATGGCCCCCAAATCGCTCAAGCAGGCGTGGAACCACCTCATTGAAAGGACGGTGCATGAGCATGCCCGTGCGTAAACTCACCAGCGAGCAGAGACTCTCGCGCGCCATCGACATCATGGAGGCCCTCTACGCCGCCGGCGAGAACGGCATGACACGAACCGAGATTTGCAGCCGCTTTGACATCACGGGGGCATCGCTCGACGAGATTCTCGAGATCGTCTCGGCGCTCGCGGACCGAGAATCGGGCGCGCGCATCATCTGCGAATGCCGCGGCGAGCGTGTGGTCCTCACCGGTGACGCCGGGCGTGTGCTACCGCTGCGCCTGAGTGCCGCCGAAGGCGCTGTGCTCAACCATGAACTTGAATCGTTGGGGATCGAGCCCCAGGCGGCGGCTCGGATTCGACATGCTCTTCTGCCCGAAGAGCTCGGCTATAACCAGCGCGTCTTTGACACCGTCAACCACGGGTCGCACTGGCAGCAGCTGAGCTGCGCCATTCAGGACGGCGTTCGCTGCCGCATCTCGTATCGCTCGATGGACGATGCGCGGCCACGCGAGCGTCTGGTCGACCCCTTGCGCATTACGGTAAACGGCGACCAAACATACCTAATTGCCTGGGACATCGCGGTCGATGAGCAGCGCACCTATCGCATGGATAAAATCGAGGGACTCACCTTGACGGAAGACTCCGTCGTGCCTCACGCACCGGACGTCGCATCCCTCCACGATTCCCTTGCCCGGACGCAGCGTAGCGCAAAGCTCCTGATGCCATTCGATATGGCGGAGCATCTGGACTGGGCCGGCATCACCCTCATCGAGCGCGGCGGGGCAGACACGGCAACGGTAACCGTGCATTACGGCTCCGAGCGTTGGCTACTGAGCCAGATAATCGCAGCGGGCGGAGCCATCCGCATCTTGGATGACCCCACCCTGTCAAAGCGTCTGTGCGATATGGCAAAAACCCTCGTCTGTCCGCTTTAGCGCCGCCGCTCGTGACGTGCGCGCCACAGTTGCAGATAGTGCCCGATCTGCGCCGATTCGATGCGCTGGTAGGAGCTCGTGGGCAGCGACGTTAAGAACTTCTTCCCGTAGCCCTTCGTCACCAGGCGCGGGTCGGCCAGAATCAGCACGCCGCAATCGGTCGACGAGCGGATAAGGCGGCCGGCCGCCTGCTTAACCTCGAGCACCGCCTCGGGCAGCGAATAGCGCGCCCAAGCGCGGTCTTCGCGCAGGTTGCGCTCGCACGAGAGCGGGTCCGTGGGGCTCGAGAACGGCAGCTTGGGAATGATGACGCAACGCAGCGTCTCGCCGCTGGCGTCAAACCCCTCCCAGAAGGCCTTAAGCGCAAAAAGCGACGAGGTCGGCTCGTTGATAAACCGGTCGCGCAGGCGACGAGGAGATGAGTTGCGCTGCTGGCAGTTGAGCTCCAGACCCGCACGGGCCATCTTGGGCTCAACGCGGGCGTACAGGTCCTCCATGTCGCGCCGATTGGTGAACAACGTGAGCACCGATCCGCCCATGGCAAGATGGGCGTCGACCAGCACGCGCTCGAGCGCCGTAAGATAGCTCTCACGATCGCGCGGATCGGGGATATCGCCCGCAACGACTACAGCCATGTTCGAATCGAAGTCGTAGCTCGAGTCCAAGTGCAGCGATGAGGATGTTGAAGCACCGATGCGATCGAGGCCGACAGCATGGTTGAAGTGCTCAAAGCTTTTGGACACCGTCATGGTTGCCGAGGCAAAGATAGCCGTGTGAACCTCGGACAGCCACTCGGTTGCCAAGGCCTCGCCAATGTCGATGCGCTCTGCGGTCACTGACTCTCCGCCGGCACGCAACCTGCGATTGACCTGCAGCGAATATACGTAGTGTTCATCGGTGCCATCAATGATGAGTTTGAGGTTCTCGATCAGCTCGTGCAGGCGGCGCGAGATATCACCCAGGTCGACAACAACCTCGGGCTTGTCGGCGGCGACGGCTTGCACCAGCGCCTCGACGCTTTTGTCAGCTTGTTCCAATGCGTCGATGGCTGTGTAGGCCGACTGTAAGAAATCATGCCAGTCGTCAGATTCGCGCAACTCGGGGCCAATCCATAGATTGGCATTGTCATAACCCCCACGGGCACGGCGGCCGAGCTCGCGAACGCCATCGAACACGTCGGCGATTGCCATGCTCGCGCGCGCAACCGTCGACGTCGCCTTGGCAGTAAGGCCCAAATAGAGCGTAGAGCCCTCGGAGGTTGCCAAATCACGGGAAACCTGGCTTAGCGCGCCGGTGCTCGAGCCACCCAGGCGCTCAAACAGAACGCGTGATTCGTCCGCCGACACCACGCGCGCCCACTGGCGGCGCGCCTCGCGCTCGATGGAATGGGCCTCGTCGATTACCCAATGACGAATCGGGGGTAAAATCCTGCCCTCAGCCGCGACATTGCGGAACAGCAGGGAATGGTTGGTGACCACCACATCGGCATGCGCCGCACGACGGCGAGCACCGTGGACCAAACATTTATCAGGGAAAAACGGGCAGAGGCGACGGGCACACTCGCGCGAGGCCGTCGTAAAGTCGGGGCGGTTGACGCTGCGCCACCGAATGCCGAGCGAGTCGAGGTCGCCATCGGCTGATTGGCAGACGTACGCCATAATGACCGCGACCGCCGTGAGCGTGTCCGCCGGATCGCGCTTGGTGGTAATCTCGACCTGGCCTCGGCTCATGCGCTCGAGCTTGCGCAGGCACGGATAGTGGTCATACCCCTTGAGAGCGCAAAATGACAGACCACCGTCCAGTTGCTCGGCAAGTTTTGGCAGCTCATGGTACATGAGCTGGTCGGCAAGATTGTTCGATTTGGTCGCAATACCAACCGTGATGTTGTTACGGCGTGCTGCCTCGGCAAAAGGCACCAGATAGGCCATCGATTTGCCAACGCCCGTGCCCGCCTCAATTACACGATGAGTGCCCGTGACTAGCGCATCGCGGACCTCGAGCGCCATCGCGATCTGCTCATCACGCGGCTCGTAGGTGGGATACATGCGATTGACCAGGCCACCTGGCGCATAGTCTGCCTCAATCTCCTCACGACTCGGCATCTTGAGGACCGGCAGTTCGTCGGCGTCCACCCGATCGTCGGCGCGATC
Organism: Collinsella sp. TM06-3; assembly: GCF_003436395.1. NCBI lineage: Bacteria > Bacillati > Actinomycetota > Coriobacteriia > Coriobacteriales > Coriobacteriaceae > Collinsella > Collinsella sp. TM06-3. The sequence goes on from NZ_QSPG01000013.1 coordinate 34,275, forward strand.
GGCCTTGAGGACGTCAGCACGAGCGGCGCTGAGAGAGAAGATAGAACCAGGGTTCTGCCCCGCCAAGAACGAGAAGATAGGACGATAGGACCAAGGCACATCCGGGTGCATGTCGGCTAGGCGCGCCATGAGGCCCTGGGGCAAGTCGGTGAGCGCCACGAGCAACACGCGCCATACGCCACACAGGGCGTCGACGTCGGCATTGGCACGGTGTGATACCGAGTCACAGCCAAACAGATCGGCCATAAAAGACAGCTTGTGCGAGGCCAGGCGCGGTAGCGCGATGCGCGACAGCGCCAGCGAATCGATCCAAATATCGCTCACGTTGACGCCGCCTTTGACCGACTCGATAAACGAGCGGTCGAACGTGGCGTTATGTGCGATCACCGGGCAACCACCGACAAAATCGGCGAGAGCGGCGACGGCCTCAACGGCCGACGGGGCATCTGCCACATCGGCATTTGTAATGCTCGTGAGCTCGGTAATCTCGGCGGGAATCAGCTGCTTGGGATGCACGAAGGTATCGAAGCGGTCGATGATCTCGCGGCCCGAAAGACGGGCCGCGGAAATCTCAATCAACTCGTTGTCCTGTACCGAAAGACCCGTGGTCTCGGTATCGAGGACGATAACGTCCTCTTCGATGAGGCCAAACGATTGTGTCTTTGCACGTTCGGCGAGCGTGGCATAAGAATCGTTGACAAACTGTGGCGTTCCAGGAGATACAGCGTCCTCGATTAGCATGCAACGCCCGCTCGACGAAGTCCCATACGGATCAGGCTGTCACAGACCTGCGGGAACGTCATGTCGTCGGTGTGGCGGATCTCATCCGGATACAGCGACGTATCGGTCATGCCGGGAATGGTATTGGTCTCGAGGATAACGGGGCCGTCTTCGCTCACGATAAAATCGCTGCGCGAGATACCCAGGCAACCGAGCGCCTTGTGAGCGGCACAGGCAAGCTCCTGGGCACGAGCGTAGTTCTCGGGTGAAATCTGCGCCGGAATGCGATGGATGTCCGTAGGGTCGACATATTTCACGTCCAGATCGTAGAACTCGCAGTCCTCGGGCTTACGGATCTCGACAATCGGCAGGGCGCGCACGTCATCCTCGCCGTATACGCCGACGGTGATCTCGGTACCCTCGATGCACTTCTCGACCAGCACTTTGTCGCCGTACTCAAACGCCTTGGCGATTGCCGCGGGTAGCTCGGAGGGCTCATGGACCAGGGAAATGCCATAGCTGGAACCGTTGACGGCCGGCTTCACAAAGCAGCGCTCGCCACAAACCTCGACGATATGATCGATATCGACTTCATCGCCCACCTCGAGCGCGATGCCGGGGGCAATGGGAATGCCCGCCTTGGCGTACAGGAGCTTAGAGACCTCCTTGTCGGCACCGCAGGCGCTGGCAAGCACGCCCGAGGCCGTGTAGGGGATACCCAGGGTCTCCATGGCGCCCTGCATGGCGCCATCCTCACCGCCGGCGCCGTGCATGGCGATAAATGCCACGTCGAAACCGCCGGTCGCCATGGTTACCATAAAGTCATCGGCAGCCGTGTCGAGCAGCTCCACCGAGGTGTAGCCGGCTTCCTTCAGTGCCACCACGACGTTCTTTCCCGAATTGAGCGAGATCTCGCGCTCAGCGGAATGACCGCCCGCCAAGACCGCTACGTGCATGTTCTCTAGGCTTTTACCCGGCATGGGCAGACTCCTCCTCTATAATTTCTGCAGCTGATACCATATTGTAGCGATACCCTCTACGTTTCCCCAAAATCGAAAGGCTTCCATGAATCCCAGGACTAAATCTCAGGACATTCGCGACTTGAGCCAAAACGATATTCGCGAGCTCGTGGCTGAGCTTGGCCAGCCCGCCTTCCGCGCAAAGCAGCTCATCGAATGGGTCTTTGAGAAGAACGTTTGTTCGTTTGACGACATGACCAACCTTCCCAAGGCTTTCCGCGGGCAGCTTAAAGAGGCTTTTGCCTTTGACACGCCGACTGAACTCACCAAGCAGGTTTCCAAAGATGGCTCTCGCAAGTACCTGCTCGAGTACCACGACGGCATTTCCGTCGAGACCGTCGGTATGCCCCGTCGCAACAAGCTTTCCGTCTGCGTTTCCACCCAGGCAGGCTGTGGCATGGGCTGCGCCTTTTGCGCTACCGGTCTCAACGGCCTTAAGCGTTCTCTGACCGCTCAAGAGATCGTCGACCAGGTACTTCATGTATCCAACGACTTTGGCGAGCGCACCACGAGCGTTGTCTTCATGGGCCAGGGCGAGCCGTTTGCCAACTACGACGAGGTTCTCAAGGCGCTGCGAATCCTCAACGACCCCGACGGCATCGGTATCGGCGCTCGTCACCTCACCGTCTCTACCAGCGGCGTTATTCCCGGTATTCGCAAATTTGCCGACATCCCCGAGCAATTCACGCTTGCCGTTTCCCTGCATTCCGCCATCCAGTCGACGCGCAATAAGCTCATGCCCGGTGTTAAGAAGTACACGCTGCTTCGCCTTCACGAAGCGCTTCAGCTCTACACCGAGAAGACTGGCCGCCGCCCGACCTATGAGTATGCCATGATCGAAGGCGTCAACGATACGAATCCCGAGATGCAGGCGCTCTGCGACTTCTGCGAGGGAACGCTGTGCCACGTTAACCTCATTCAGCTTAACGACATCGAGGGCAGCCCGCTCAAGCCGTCGCCGATTCATAAGGTTGAGGATCTTCAGCGTCGTCTTGAGTCCCGTGGCATCGAGACCACGATCCGTAACTCCCGTGGTAACGATATTGACGCCGCTTGCGGACAGCTGAAGCAGCGCTTCAAAGTTCAGAAGAACGCATAGGGGAGTCGCACCCCAAATCGTTTCATGTGAAACATGAACGACCCCGGTTGCAGAATATGCAAGCGGGGTCGTTTCATTTATTGACCTTAATTTTGAATCAGCTGCTACGATTATGAATCAGCTGCCACTGGTCTCAATTATTACGGCCATAATAAGGGGTCCTTGTCTCGTGAATCAGACAAGGACCCCTCAAAATTTACTGAGTAATTGTTAGGTACCTAATAGCCCACATTTTCCCATTGGTTGCTAACCCAACCTTGATTAATCTTGGGATTCTTCGTTACCTGAGCAGTTCGCATGGCAACATCTTCTGTCATAACATCCATTTTCTTCTTGGACGTATCGACGATATCTTGCGCACCACGAAGCAAACGACCTCGGAGCTCATCGTCTGTCGCGATTTTATAGCCAGCAAAGGCACCAGCCGCGACAGTCGTCGCCAATGCAATCGCAGTTAAAATCTTATTCCTCATCTTGGTCTCCTTGATCAAACTGAATCATTTCACCAAGAATACGAGAGAGTTCTTCCTCGTCTTTAAACTCAATCTCAATCTTATTCTTTCCACGTGAGCTCTTCACACGTACGTTGGTATTAAATACTTGACGAAGTACACGGGCAGCCTTTTTAAAAGACTGAGGCGTTGCAGGCCTCGACGTTTTAGGCGTCTCTCCGGCAGAAAACAACGGAGCAAGATTTTCTGTCGCTCTTACGGAAAGACCCTGTGCAACAACCTTCTCAGCAAGTCGAATTCGAGCGTCCTCATAGGGAACAGCAAGAATCGCACGTGCATGACCAGCAGTAAGTTTACCCTCAAAAATCATCTGCTGAACAACTTCGGGGAGATCGAGAAGGCGCAGCGAGTTTGTAATTGCAGAGCGTGACTTGCTTACAGCCTTCGACAATGCCTCTTGGGTCATACCACTGGCATCAATGAGCTGGCGATACCCCTTGGCTTCTTCAACGGGATTCAGATCAGAACGCTGAAGGTTTTCGATAAGTGCAAGGGCCAGCATCTCTTCATCATTAACATCTTTAATGATGACAGGCAGTTCCTCAAGACCAGCAAGCTTTGACGCTTGGTAACGACGTTCACCAGCAATGATCTCATAGCCGTTTCCGTGCTTGCGAACCAAAAGCGGCTGCAAAACACCATGCTCTTGGATTGACTCACTCAACTCGCGAAGTTCAGTTTCGTTAAAGTGAATTCGCGGCTGATTAGGGTTGGGAACGATATCCTCAATAGGGAGTTTTGTTTCAAATGCGGCATTTGAAGCAGATGCAGCCGAACCACCGGTCTCATATTCGGCCTCTGAGACCAAAGCATTGAGACCACGTCCTAATCCGCCACGTTTCTTTGCACTAGGCACGCTTGATCACCTCTTTTGCAAGGTTCATATACGCTTTTGCACCCTTATTTTGAGGTGCATAGGTAATTACCGGTTCTCCAAAAGACGGAGCTTCGGAGATTTTAACTGTACGGGGAATCAACGTCTTAAACGCCTTATCACCAAAGTACGATTGAACCTCCTCAACAACCTGATTCGACAGAGAAGTACGCGAGTCATACATGGTCATAAGCACGCCATAGGTGTCTAAGCCCTTGTTCAGACGTGATTTGACCATCTTCATTGACTCAAGCAGCTTCGTAACACCCTCGAGTGCATAATACTCGCACTGGATCGGAATCAAAACACTGTCTGCTGCAGTCAAGGCGTTGATTGTAAGCAAGCCGAGCGAAGGAGGACAGTCAATGAAAATAAAATCGAACTCGTCCTGAATTGGCTCAAGCAAATCTTTGAGGCGGGTTTCACGAGCAATTGCGCTTACGAGCTCAATTTCCGCGCCTGCAAGCTGAATGGTAGCCGGAATTACGAATACCTTTTTGCAATTTGTATCAAGAACAAGTGATTCTGCCGGCACATCATTCAACAATGCATCATAGATGCAGCGATCAAGGTCTTCTTTTTCAATTCCGAATCCACTGGTGCTGTTTCCCTGCGGATCAAAATCGACAATCAGTGTCTTACGACCCTGCTCACCCAGTGCTGCTGCAAGGTTTACAGCCGTCGTCGACTTACCGACACCGCCTTTTTGATTGATGATTGCAATGATACGCGTGTCTTTTGCGCTCTTAGAACGCTTAACGTCACGAAATCCCACGGTCCCTCCTGGTGTGTATTAAAGCTGTCAAACGGAGGATGTTTCACGTGAAACATTCCGATTCGATATCAACCGCCATGTTTCACGTGAAACACTGCAAGTTGTTAGTATCCATTATGTTTCACGTGAAACATCTAGGCAAGCGGATTCTTCTTTGCCATGCCATTTGCACGAGGCAATGAGACAGATGCTGGATGGCTCTTCTTAAGAACAATGAACTCCCTGTGGCCCAAGCCCTCAGGCAAATCGATTGCGTCATTCAGAAGCAAAGTAAAGCCGCAAATCTTAGCTGCTGACATGCCGGAAGCAAGCTCCTCATCCGAAGGATTGCCCTTGGTGATAACAAATAGCCCTCCATCTTTGAGGAACGGAGCCGCATACTCAACAAGAATCGGTAGAGGGGCCAGTGCGCGGGCGGTTACGACAGAGAACTGCTTCTTATGGTTTCGAGCATATTCTTCAAGACGATCATGGACCGCATGAGCATGTTTCAATCCAAGAGCATGGACAAAGGAATTGACAGCATCAACCTTCTTGCCAACAGAGTCAATATAAGTTGCTTTACGATGCGTGGCTATGGTTAACGGAATACCAGGGAAGCCCGCACCTGTACCCATATCGAGCAAAGCTCCCTCAGGAGCCTTATTGATATAGGGGAGTAAAACAAGTGAGTCGAGGATATGAAGTACTGCAGCATCTTCTACGTTGAGAATGCGGGTGAGATTGGTTGTCTTATTTGTTTCCAAAACCAAATCCAAATGCTTGATACATTTCCTCAGCTCAACATCAGTTACGCTCGAGGAATACTCTTTGCAATAGGAAGTTAGGCGACTCAACATCTCGTCAGCTTGCTGCTCAGTAAGTACTAACAACGAAAGCTCCTTTCTGACAAAAATCAGTGTATCGAGAACTTTTGACAAAAAAAGGGGACGTGGAAACCACGTCCCCTTAGCATAAGCTCGAGTAGATTATCGAGCAACAATCACCACATGGCGATCGGGGTCAGAACCCTCAGAATGAGTATCGACGGCATCATTGCCACGAAGTGCAATGTGAACCAGTCGGCGCTCGTAGGCATTCATGGGCGGAAGCGAAACACTCTTATGAGTGCGGATGGCACGCTCGGCAGCAGACTGAGCCATGGAGGCAACCTTGTCCTGTCGGCGGCTCTTGTATCCCTCGACGTCCACTACAACCGGATACCTAAAGCCAAGCTTGCGGCTCACCAGCAAAGAGAACATAACCTGAAGGGCATCAAGGGTACGACCATGACGGCCAATGAGAACAGCAAGATCAGGAGCGGTAACATCCAAAATCAGCTCACCCTCGTCACCCTCGTACTCATCAATAGGAGAGTTGGCGGCATCGAAGTGCGAAAGGATGGAACGCAGAATGGAAATCGCAACATCGGCGATGGTGTCGAGCTCCTCATCGGTCAGCTCTTCACCGGCCTTGTAGCGCTGTGCAATCTCGGGATAATCGCCCGCAATCTGCGGGGCAACCTCCTCAAGCATATCCTCGATGATCTCATCAGACATAACGTACTCCAAAAGTTAGGTACCTAAATAAGATTGATATCCCGCTACTTCTTCTTGTGCGGGCGCGGCTTCTTCTCGCGACGAGTGACCTCAACCTGCAGCGGCGCGTTCTTAAGGCGCTCCTCCTCATCGGCCTTCGCCTTGTCGATGACCTTCTGCGTCACAAAAATCTGCTGGATAACCTGCCAAGCAGACGAGACGTCGTAGTACAGCAGAACACCAACGGGGAGGCTCCAGCCCATCCAAAGCATCATGACCGTCATGACAACGGCCATCATACGCATGCTCTGAGCATTCTGGCCGGTCTGGTTGCGCGACATATAGAGCTGCGGAATCAGGGTCAGGACAGCGAACAGGATCAGGCAGACCAGCGCAGGCAGCGCGACCATAAAGCCATCGGCAAAGGAGGCACTCGGCGTGGTGGTCAGGTCGGGCAGAATATTAAAGAACGAGAACGTGCCGTCGTTAAAGTAGTCCGGCAGGTTACGCAGCAGCGTAAATAGGGCGAACAGGACAGGCATCTGAATCAACAGCGGCAGACAACCAGCCATCGGGTTGAACTTGTTCTCGCTGTAGAACTTCTGCATTTCCTCGGCCTGACGCTGGGGATCGTCGGCATAGCGCTCCTGGATCTCGAGCATCTTGGGCTGCAGCACCTGCATGCGTGCCGTCGACTTAGTCGACTTGAGCATAAGCGGCGTCAGCAGCAGACGGATGATGACCACCAGGATGATGATGGACAGGCCCCAGTCGACCGCAAAGGTCTGGATGAGCTTGAGCAGCTCGAAAAGGATGTTAACGATCCAATCCCACATGTAAGTTTTCCTCCGATAGCGAGTGCCCGCTAGGGCACAGGGTCATAACCGCCGACGTGCAGGGGATTGCAGCGAGCGATGCGCCTCACGGCAAGCCAGCAGCCTCTCAAAACACCGTACTTCTCAATCGCCTGGACGGCGTATTGCGAGCACGTTGGGTAATAAATGCAGGCGTCAGGCAATAAGGGCGAAATAACCTGTTGATATATGCGAATAGGAGCGATGGCAACACGTCGCAAAACGTGATTGCTCATCGCTCCTCCCCGGCAACGCCGGCGCGTTTCATAAGCGAACGCAATGCATTGTCCATCTCCTGAGGCGAAGAAACCCTCGTCTTGGGAGTTGCGAACAAGATGATGTCATAACCCGCAACGGGAAATCCACAGCTGCGGGCGGCCTCGCGCATCACACGCTTAGAACGGTTGCGCACGACAGCACAACCGAGCCGTTTAGCACCAACGAAGGCGACCCTTCCGGAGTCGCCTTCGCCAACCGATTCACATATGGTCATTCGAATCAGAGGGTGATTGAAACGACGCCCCTGACTGAACACATGCTCGAAATCTTGCCGAGACTTAATAGTCTTCATGCGAGATGTGTGTATCGCTGCTAGACAGTGAGACGCTTGCGGCCCTTGGCGCGACGACGGGCGAGCACGGCACGACCACCCTTAGTGGCCATACGGGCACGGAAGCCATGGGTCTTGGCACGCTTACGCTTATTAGGCTGATACGTACGCTTCATCTTAAGTTCCTCCTGCTGCATTTCGAGTGTCCGCGGGGGCGCGGACGCAGATATAGACACGTGAGCTTGAAGATTGTAGGGAAATCAATGTTCAAATGTCAAGAAATCAAAGGTAAAAGGTTGCGCAGTTCACACGGTTCCCCCATAAGCCGAGCTCGATTTAGCGGTGCATGGCAACTTTTCACGATATTTCATCGAGTTTTCAACAGGTCATGTTGGCAATGTTGAGAACTTTTCGTCCGTTTTCCAAAGTTTTCAACAGGTTTTGAAAAGTTGTCGAAAGATGAGAAACATTGCACGGTGAGCTACTATTTGTTCGAAACCTTTTGAAAGATTGCGAGCGGCATGTCTGACGACTTTTACACCATGGTCGATTCCGGAGACCCGGCACCCGACAACGAGCACATCACCGGCGTGCGCGAAGAGCGTGAGGAAGGCGAGCAGACGACCACGCAGGCGCCAAAAGCCATGTACGCCGCGCGGATCGCCGTCTATGACGATATGCTGTCGACACCGCGTGTGATCGTCATTGATCCGCAAGATGTCCGCACGTATTTGGAAGAGACGACCAACACCGTCTACCAGTGCATGAAAGAACAAGGTGGCCATATCTCGCTCATGGTCATCCGCGAGATTGTCGAAAACTTTATCCACGCGCACTTTGCCGAGCCCATCATCTCGATTCTGGACGGCGGAGACACCATCCGCTTCGCTGATCAAGGACCCGGCATCGACGACAAGGAGCGTGCTTTCGACTTTGGCGTTACCAGCGCAAACAGCAAGATGAAGCGCTACATCCGTGGAACCGGAGCAGGGTTTCCCATGGTGCAGGAGTATTTGGAAAACGCCGGCGGGGCCGTGTCCATCGAGGACAACATGGGCAACGGCACCGTGGTTACGGTAAGCCTGGACCCTAAACGCGTGCAGGAAATAGAGCGTGCCGGCGGACGCGGTGCTGCCGTGCGGCCCGAGACGGAGCAGCCCACATATCCCCTGCCGGGAGCTTTTGCGCAGCAGCCCATGGCAACGCAACAGATGCAGCCCCCCGTGGGACAGATGCAGCAGCCCGGAATGCTTCCTACACAAGAGCCCCAGGCGGCATCGATGTCGATGCCGCCAAACGCGCCAGAGGCCATGCCGCTGGCGGATCAGGATGCAGCAGCAATGCAGCAGGCGACGGGGGCACCGGGTGGCCAGCAAATGGGCTATCAGCCGTACCAACAGGGATATCCATATCAGCAGATGCCGCCACTGGGGTATGGCCAGCAGTTCCCGCAGCAGTACCAGCAGGGATATCAGCAGCCGTACCAGCAGATGCCGCAGCAGCAGTACAACCCCTGGGCCCAGCAGACGACTCCGCAGCCTTACCAACAGTGGCCTCAAAGTTTTCAACAGCAAATGCCGCCGATGCAGAGTTCTCAACAACCAGCAGCTCAAATGATGTATCCTAATGCAGCAAATCAGTATGCGCAGCCACAGCCGGACGTGTTCGTAAGCGATCGCGGCAACGCCGCGCTGGGCTATCTGGCGCAAAATCAAGCGTGCGGTGCAACCGATCTGGCGAGGGCGTTTGGAAACTCGGCCCCTACTTGGTCACGCACGCTCAATGACTTGGCGCAGGCCGGCTTGGTCATCAAGCATGGCCAGAAATACCATCTGACCGAACTCGGCGCCGCTCGCGTGCGAGCTCAGAGCTAAAGAACGGGAGAGACAGTGGACGAGGAAGCAAGCATCATCCTGGGGGATGCCATCGCCTTTTGCCAGCGCGACGGCCAAGATGCACGCCTCATCAACATGCTGGGGCAATCGCGCGCCATAAGCCTGACCGAAGATACGCTCACGATCGAGGCCCCCTCGCGCTTTGCCATCGCGCAGCTCAAAAAGCATCAGCCGACCATTGAGGCCTATCTGGAAGAAATCGCCTTTGCACCGATCGCGCTCGACATCGTGGCACCGCAAGGCGCAACGGCCGAATCTGCTGCCGCGACGGCGCCCGCCACGGCTCCCGCTGCTTCCCCGGCGGTGCCGGCCTCCGCAGGCGACGTGCCGACAATCGAGCACCAGCACGGCGATGTTTCCCGTGAAACCATGGCACCGTTGCCGACCGCGGCGGCGACGTCAACGAACGCACCCGTCACGCACATGCCTATCGCTCACGACGCAGCGGCGGGCGCGGATTCGGGCATTGCAATCAAGAACACGCTCTCGGCCGATGATTTTCGTCGCATGATGAACCAGATGAAGGGCGGAGCGCCGACTAAGTCCACGCAAGCTGCGACCCCCGCTTCACCCATGCCAGCACCGACCGTACCGGCCGAGCAGAATGCGGATGGAGCCCCGCTCGCCGCGAACTCAAAATTTACCTTTGAGAACTTTGTCTACGGCCCCGAGAACAGCCATGCCTATCGCTCGGCACTCAAGTTTGCCGCCCTCGCGGACGAGCGCGGCACGTGCACATCACTGTTCATCTACGGCAAATCGGGCCTGGGCAAGACGCACCTGCTGCTTGCCATCAAAAACGAGCTCGCCGAGAAGTCGCCCGAGATCAAGGTCAAGTATGCCAACTCCCAGGCATATCTGGACGACCTGATGACCGAGTTCGACCGCCAAAAGAAGAGCAACGCCCCTATCATGCAAGCATACCACGGCGTGGACGTGCTCATCATCGATGACATCCAAAACATCATCGGCAAGCGCGCGAGCGTGGACTACTTTTTCCAGCTCATGGACGAGTTCATCCGCAACAACAAGAAGGTCGTCATCGCGGCAGACCGCGCCCCCAAGGACCTGAGCATGGACGAGCGTCTGACCAGCCGCTTCAACGCCGGCATGCTCTGCTTGGTCGCAGAGCCCAGCTACGAGATGAAATACAAGATCTTGCAGCGCTATTACGAGAACACCATCGTCGCCGCTCCCGAGGCAGGCGACGACTCGCTGCTGGCGGCCTATGGGGGCGACGGCGGGCACCTGACCGACGAGCACTTTAAACACATGGCCGAGGTCTCGGGCACCAACATCCGCGAGCTCGAGAGCTTTTGCGAGCGTTGCGCCGGCGAGGCGGGCGACCGCGAGCGCGAGGGCGGGGAGCTCACCTTTGACGATATCGACGCCATCGCCAGCCAGTACTTCGACACATCGGCCAAAAAGATCAACGTCCAGACGGTTCAGTCCGTCATCGAAGAGCAGTACGGCGTGACGCACGAGGAGCTCATCGGCCCGCGTCGCAACGCCAATATCGCCAAGGCACGCCATATCGCTATCTACCTGGCCATCGAAATGTGCGAGATGACGACCACGGCGGTGGGCGCCGAATTTGGCAACCGCAACCACTCGACCGTCAGCACGAGTTACAAAAAGGTCCAGAAGATGATCCAGGAAGACCGCACCGTCACCGAAGATCTCAAGTCGCTGCGCGATAAAATTACACTGCGCTCGTAGGGAAATAGAGACACCTGTTGAAAACTTGTCGAAACCACGGGCATAAGGTGTTTAAAACCCAACCCGCGGTGATGAAAAGTTTTGCGCAGGTTTTGAACGTGGAAAACCACCCCCGTTGCACACAGGGTGCTGTCGATTCTCTTTTTGGGTCTGACCTGCGTCTTTGGGAGTAATCAACAGTTTCGTCAGTGCTATTACTATTATTAAGATATTTATATCTATAGAAAGGTATTAAATGATGAAGTTCACCGTCAGTCAGAGCTCGCTTACACAAGCCATCGGCGTCGTTATGAAGGGTGTCGCTTCGGCATCCACCCTTCCCATCCTGTCGGGCGTGCTCGTCAAGGCGCAAGACGGCATCTTGGAATTCCAGACCTCTAACTACACCATCTCGATCCGTCATCGCATCGCGGCGCATGTCGAAGAAGAGGGCGAGATGGTTATCCCCTGTAAGATGCTCTCCAATATCACCAAGACCCTCCCCGATGCCCCGGTCGCCTTTGAGCTGTCCGAGCGCCAGGTGCTGATTAGTTGCGAGAAGAGCTCTTTCCGCCTGAACACGCTCGATGCCAATGACTTCCCCGAGTTTCCGGCCTATGCCATCGAGAGTGCCGTGGAGCTGCCGACCGATATCTTGTCCGAAATGGTCGGCCGCGTGTGGCGCGTCACCTCGACCGACAAGGCCCGCCCCATCCTGGGCGGTGTGCACATGAAGGTCGAGAACAACACCGTGCGCCTGGTGGCGACCGATTCCTTCCGCTTGGCCGTGTGCGATACGCAGGTCGAGACCTCGACCCTCGAGGGCTCCTTTGAGCTCAACGTTCCAGCCGACGCCTTTAACGACGCGCTGAACATCATGGCCAGCCAGGCGACCATTATGATCGGGGCTACCGACACCCAGGTCGTCTTCGAGGCCGGCAACACCACCTACGTGTCGCGCCGCATCGAGGGCGTGTACCCCAACTACAAGCAGCTCATCCCCGATTCGTGCGTGACGAGCGTCAAGATCGACGTCGCCGCCTTTAACGCCGCCCTCAAGCGCGTGGCCGTTATCGCGAGCGCCAACCCCGCCGTCAAGTTCGAGATTGATGTCGAGAACGGGCAGATGGGCCTGTCCTCCATTTCCAATGACCAGGACCTTGCGCAGGAGACGATCGATGTCGAGGCCGAGGGCGAGTCGGGTACCATCGCCTTCAACTACCACTACATCTTCGGCTGCCTCAATGCCCTGTCCAAGGAGAAGGAGATCACGCTGGAGCTCAAGAGCTACTCGCAGGCGGGCATCTTTAAGTCCTACGACAAGATCAACTACCTGTACCTGGTCATGCCGGTCCGCATCTAGCGCTGCGCCATGACCATGTTCGCCCGCGATCTTTCCGTCGCGCACTACCGCAGCTTCGATAGCTATCACCTTGCCCTGGACGAGGGCGTGACGATACTTGCGGGACCCAACGCGGCGGGAAAGACCAATCTCATAGAGGCGCTGCAGCTGCTGACGAGCGGCGCCTCGTTTAGGCATCCGACCGCAGCCGAGCTCGTCCATGACGGCGTGGGCTCGTGCAAGATCGAGCTGAGGCTCGAGGGCGACGGCCGCGTGCTTGATATGGGATTGAGCGCGGAGGACGGTAAGCGCTCGTTTAGCCGCAACGGCAAGCGTTGCGCTGCGTCCGGCGTGCGCGGGGTGCTGCCGAGCGTTCTGTTTTGCCCGGACCACCTGGATATGGTCAAGCGGGGTGCCAGCGTACGCCGCACCGCACTTGATGACTTTGGCGTTCAGCTGAGTGCGCCCTATGCCGACCTGGCTAGTGCCTACGGGCGTTGCGTAACCCAGCGCAATGCCCTGCTCAAGGAGACCTGGTGCTGCCGCGAGATGCTCGGCGCCTGGAACGAATCGCTTGCCCGCGCCGGTTCGGCCCTGCTCGTGCATCGTCTGGCCCTGCTCGACCGGCTGTCGGGCCATGTGCGCGATGCCTATGGCCGCGTGGCATCCGGCGAGCCCGCCGGCGTGTCCTATGTGTCCACGCTTGGCGACCTGCCTGGCACCGTGGATCGCGACGAGCTCAGGGGCTGGGCGTATGAGCACATGCTCTCGGCGCTCGATGAGCGCGCCGACGAGGAGATCCGCCGCGGCGTGACGCTCGTCGGTCCGCATCGCGACGAGATTGAGTTTTCCGTCGCGGGTCGATCGGCCCGTTCGTTTGCCAGCCAGGGCCAGCAGCGAACGCTGGTGCTTGCCTGGAAGGTGGCAGAAGTGGCCGTGGCGCGCGATATCCTGGGCACCGCACCGCTGCTGCTTTTGGACGACGTGATGAGCGAGCTTGACGCCGGGCGTCGAGGCGCTTTTCTGCAGCTGATCGGCGATGATATCCAGACGGTCATAACCACGACCAACCTGGGGTACTTTACCGATGACCTGCTTGATCGAGCCAAGGTGGTGAACATGGGTGAGACGTGCTAATTACGAGCGCGAGAACGGAACGGTTGCCTTTGGCGGCTTTTTGGATGCCGAGCGTCAGCGCATCCTGGCGGCCGCGACACCCGAGCGCCGTGCGCAGATGGAGGCTGCAGAGGAGTCTCGTGCGGTCTATCGCGCCTGGAATGCGGTGTGCTCGGGCACGCGCGAGGGGCGGCATGTGACGGGGCTGCGTTACCTGCCCGAGTCCAATGAGCTGCTGGTGTATCTCGACTCGCCCTCGTGGACGCAGGAAATGACGTTGTTGCGCGAGATCATCCGCGCGCGCATGGAGCGCGCCGGTGCGCATGTGGACGGCCTGGTGTTCAAAACCACCGCACCCGGTCACACACCGCCCGCCACCAAGGAGCGCCTGCGCCCGGCGACGACCGAGCGCCCGCCGGCCCCGCACGCCGACCTAAGTGAGGCCGAGCGCACCGAGATCGAGCGCCAAGTGGCGCCCATCGAAGACCAAAAACTGCGCGAGGCCCTCGAGAACGCCATGAGAGCCAGTGCCGAGTGGGCCAAGGGCGTGCAGGGCAAAAAAGAGCCTTAAATCGCATCTGGTGGCCTTGTAGAGCCAAATACCCTCGTTCCCGAGGGTATTTTTTTACGATAAACTAGTAAGGCTGTACACATTTTCTTAACTGAAGGAGGACGTGTGGCAAACGAAAACGATTACGATGGCGGCGAGATTAAGATTCTCGAAGGTCTCGAGGCCGTTCGTAAGCGCCCGGGCATGTACATTGGCTCGACGAGCGCCAGCGGTCTTCATCACCTGGTGTGGGAGATCGTTGACAACTCCGTCGACGAGGCCATGGCCGGTTTCTGCACCGAGATTCAGGTGACGGTCCACGCCGACAACTCCATCACGGTCGTCGACAACGGGCGCGGCATCCCCGTCGACGAGCATCCTATCAAAAAGATCCCGACGCTCGAGGTCGTCATGACGATCCTGCACGCCGGCGGTAAGTTCGATAACTCGGCCTACAAGGTCTCGGGCGGTCTTCACGGTGTGGGCATCTCCGTCGTCAACGCCCTGTCCAAGCGCGTGGTCGTACAGGTATGCCGCGACGGCAACATCTACGAGATGGAGTTCTCGCGCGGCAAGACCGTCAAGAAGATGGAGGTCGTGGGCACCTCGGATTCGACGGGTACCACTGTCAGCTTCTGGCCCGACGACGAGATCTTCGAGACCTGCATCTACGATTTCGACACGCTGCACAACCGTCTACAGGAGACGGCATTCCTCAACAAGAACCTCAAGATCGTGCTGACCGACGAGCGCGAGGCGACTCCCCATGTGGAAGAGTTTTGCTATGCCGGCGGCATCATCGACTTCGTCAAGTTCCTCAATGAGGGCAAGGATGTCCCCGAGGCCTTTAAGGAGCCCATCTATATTGAGGGCAAATCGGATCCGGATGCGCCCGTGACCAAGATGGGCGAGGTCGAGGTGTCCTTGCAGTGGAATAGCGGCTACGGCGAGAACGTCATGTCGTTTGCCAACGACATCTACACCCCCGAGGGCGGCATGCACCTCGAGGGCTTCCGCACCGCGCTCACCCGCGTGATTAACGATTACGCTCGCAAGCAGAACCTGCTCAAGGAAAAAGACGCCAACCTGACCGGCGACGATGTGCGTGAGGGCCTATCGGCCGTTATCTCGGTCAAACTGCCCGATCCGCAGTTTGAGGGCCAGACCAAGGCCAAGCTCGGCAGCTCCTATATGCGCGCGCTGACGCTCAAGATCGTGACCGACGGCCTTGCCGATTACCTCGAGGAGCACCCCAAGCCCGCTCGTGAGATCGTCAAGAAGGCCCAACAGGCCTGCAAGGCGCGCAACGCCGCCCGCAAGGCGCGCGAGGCGACCCGCCGCAAGAGCCTGCTCGAGACGGCGTCGCTGCCCGGCAAGCTCGCCGACTGCTCGGTGCGCGATGCCGAGCTGACCGAGCTCTTCATCGTAGAGGGCGACTCGGCAGGCGGTTCGGCCAAGGACGGCCGTCGCCGAGACATCCAGGCGATTCTGCCCCTGCGCGGCAAGATTTTGAACGTCGAGCGCGTGGGCGATCATCGTGCGTTCTCGAGCGACACCATCCAGTCCCTCATCACCGCGATCGGCTGCGGCGTCACGACGAGCGCCGGCGACGGCGGCGACTTTGATATCACCAAGGCTCGCTACCACAAGATCATCATCATGACCGATGCAGATGTCGACGGTGCGCATATCCGCATTCTGCTGCTGACGTTCTTCTACAAGTACATGCGCCCGCTGATTGACGCCGGCTACGTGTATGTCGCGTGCCCGCCCATCTTTGGCATTAAGGTGCGCAACAAGATCCACTACGTGTATCCCAACGGCCGCCAGCCCGAAGACGAGATCCTGCGCGACACCATCCAGAGCCTGGGGCTGAACCCCGACGACAACGACGAGGACGGCAAGGCCAAGGACGGCAAGATCACCAAGAAGCGCAAGGGCTATACCGTCCAGCGCTACAAGGGCCTGGGCGAGATGGACCCCAAGCAGCTTGCCTCGACGACGATGGACCCCAAGACCCGCATTCTGCAGCGCGTGTCGATCGAGGACGCCGTGGTGGCGGATCGCGCCGTGCGCGAACTGATGGGTTCCGAGGTCGGCTATCGCCGCGAATATATCGAGAAGCACGCCCATGACGCACGCTTCCTAGACGCCTAGCTTTCCCAGGCACCCCATCTTGCCCTTCAGGATTTCGGGCGCCGCACGCAAGGCGTGCGCCCTCATCCTTCAGGGCAACCTGGGGCACCTGGAAAACCTAGGAGGGTTATCCGGCATTCCCGGTAATCCGTCTCCGTGGTAGGGAACTAATGGACCACGCAAACCATGAGGAGGTAACGTGGCAGACGATATCAACAATAACGAGGGTATGGACGAGGCCGGCGACGCCGGCATGCCCGATGATCTGAAGCGCCTGCTTGCCCGTGCTGAGCAGGGCGAGGACGGCGACCCGGACGCCTATAACCCCGACGCCGATGATGAGGATGAAGAGGACGACGACGCCGAGCTCGAGGAGAGCTTTGGCGAAGTCGACCGTGGTGCCTCGGCCGGTGAGGATATCAACGGCGGCCAGCTCCAGATTTCGGAGTTTGGCCGCGAGATGAAGCAGTCGTTTATCGAGTATTCGATGTCGGTCATCACGGCGCGCGCCCTGCCGGATGTGCGCGACGGCTTAAAGCCGGTGCACCGCCGCATCCTGTACGCCATGAACGAGAGCGGCATCTACCCCAACCGTCCGCACAAGAAGTCCGCTTGGACGGTCGGCGAAGTTATCGGTAAGTACCATCCGCACGGTGACTTCGCGGTCTACGAGGCCATGGTCCGCCTGGCGCAGTGGTTCTCCATGCGCACGCCGCTCATCGACGGTCACGGCAACTTCGGCAACATCGACGGCGACGGCGCCGCCGCCATGCGTTACACCGAGAGCCGCCTGGCAAAGCCCGCCATGGAGCTCCTGCGTGACCTGCAGAAGGACACCGTCGACTGGCAGCCCAACTACGACGAGTCGCTCGCCGAGCCCCAGGCGCTGCCCGCGCGTTTCCCCAACCTGCTGGTCAACGGTAGCCAGGGCATCGCCGTCGGCATGGCCACCAACATCGCCCCGCATAACCTCACCGAGGCGATCGAGGCCACCTGCTACCTGATCGACAACCCCGACGCCACTGTCGACGAGCTCATGCAGATCATGCCCGGTCCGGACTTCCCCACCGGTGCCATCATCATGGGTAGTGCCGGCATTAAGCAGAGCTACGAGACCGGCCGCGGCTCCATTACCGTGCGTGCCAAGGCGCACGTGGAGTCCACCAAGACCGGCCGTAGCCGCCTGGTCTTTACCGAGATTCCCTACATGGTCAACAAGGGTACCCTGCAGGAGAAGATCGCCCAGCTCGTCAACGACAAGCGCATCGAGGGCATCTCGGATATGCGCGATGAGTCCAACCAGAAGGGTATCCGCCTGGTTATCGAGCTCAAGAAGGGCGTCATTCCGCAGGTCGTGCTCAACAACCTGTACAAGTACACCTCGCTGCAGACGACCTTCGGCGCCAACAACCTGGCGCTTGTCAACGGCGTTCCCAAATGCCTGAGCCTGCGCGAGATGCTGCAGCACTACATCGACCACCAGGTCGACGTCGTCACCCGCCGCACCCGCTTTGACCTCAAGAAGGCCCAGGCGCGTGCCCATATCCTCGAGGGCTACCTGATGGCTCTCGACCATATCGACGAGGTCATCAGCATCATCCGCTCCTCGCAGACCGACTCTGAGGCCAGCAGTCGCCTAATCGAGCGCTTTGGCTTTACGCCCGAGCAGACTACGGCCATCCTCGAGATGAAGCTGCGCCGCCTGACCGGCCTGGAGCGCGACAAGATTCAGGAAGAGCTGGACGGCTTGCGTCGCGCCATCGCCTACTACGAGGACCTGTTGGCGCACGAGGAGAAAATCCTGGGCGTCATCAAGGAAGAGATGCGCGAGATTTCCAAGAAGTTCGGCGATAAGCGCCGCACCGAGATTAGCCATGTCGAGAAGGACCTGGATGTCGAGGACCTCATCGCCGACGAGGACATGGTCGTGACCATCACCCACACCGGCTATGTCAAGCGCATCCCGGTGGCTGCCTACCGCGCCCAGAAGCGCGGCGGCAAGGGCGTGTCGGGCGTCAACCTCAAAGAGGACGATGTCATCGACGAGATGTTTATCGCGTCCACGCACGAGTACGTGCTGTTCTTCTCGAGCAAGGGCAAGGTCTATCGCCTGAAGGTGCACGAGCTGCCGGTGGGTACGCGCCAGGCACGCGGTACCGCGATCGTCAACCTGTTGCCTTTCGAGGAGGGCGAGAAGATTGCGAGTGTCATCAGCTGCCGCGAGTTCCCCGCCGACGAGTATCTGATGTTTGCCACCAAGAGCGGCATGGTCAAGAAGACCGTGATGAGCGCCTACGACCGTAGCCGCCGTGATGGCCTGATCGCCATCAACCTGAGGGACGACGACGCGCTGCTCGCTGTACGCCGCGTGCGTGAGGGTGACAAGATCATCATGGCAACCACCGCGGGCAAGGCGATTATGTTCCCCGAGGACCAGGTGCGCGCCACCGGTCGCGATACCAGCGGCGTCCGCGGCATTGGCATGAAGGATGGCGTGAGCGTTTTGGGTATGGAGGTTACCAACGGCAATGGTGACCTGTTTGTCATTACCGAGCGCGGCTACGGCAAGCGCACGCCGGTTGCGGACTACCCGGAGCAGAACCGCGGCGGCCAGGGCGTCTACACCATCCAGATGACCGAGCGCAAGGGTAACCTCGCAGCCATGAAGACGGTGGGTCCGCAGCATGAGCTGTTCATCGTGACGGAGGGTGCGACGGTCATTCGCGTCAAGACCGATGAGATCAGCCAAACCGGTCGCGCCACCCAGGGCGTCAAGATGATGACCGTCGACGACAACGACCGCATCTGCGCCGTAGCCCGCATGACAGCCGCCAAGGAGAAGCCCGAAGGCGAAGCCACAGAAGACGGCTCTGCCCCCGAAGAAACCCCTGTCGATCTAGGTGACGGCAACGACATGCCAGGAGATCTCCTAGACGAGTAAGAGGCCCTAGCTGGTAAAAATTATCAGACCCCTTACATCGGCGGTCGGCGCACTGCGCGCCGACCGCTTTTTTGACAATCTTGAACCTCGCGTCGGCCCCGGCTGCCCGGCGGCATACGAAGTCGATCGCGAGTTCCGCACGAGCCGGAGAGCACTTAATGTGCTCTCCGTGCGAGCAGGACTGTCCGAGCAGGCGACTTCGCATGCCGCCGGGCAGCCGGGCCGACACCCCTCAAAGATTTTCAAAAAAGTTGTTGACGCGCGCGTAACGACTCGTCTAATATATCCCTTGCGCGATGGACCTGTAGCTCAGTTGGTTAGAGCGTCCGGCTGATAACCGGGAGGTCACAAGTTCGAATCTTGTCAGGTCCACCACTTTCTTTCGCAATAAACACCCCAGCGAGAGCCGAGTCGCCGCTGGGGTGTTTATTACTTTCTCCGTGGGGGTTTAGCTCAGCTGGGAGAGCGCGGGCTTTGCAAGCCTGAGGTCAGGGGTTCGATCCCCCTAACCTCCACCATGATGGACCTGTAGCTCAGTTGGTTAGAGCGTCCGGCTGATAACCGGGAGGTCACAAGTTCGAATCTTGTCAGGTCCACCATCAAAACGTTAAGAGCCCTGGGGCATTGCCTCGGGGCTTTTTTCTTATCCAACAAAAGTAGTCAAAATAGCCCCGTCCCAAATTAACTACTTTGATTTTGTGTGCTGGGCGAAAGATTGGGTAGTATAGCTATTCAATGCGGCGACCCTGCCGCGTGTTAACCGCTACGTACCGGAGGTGTTCCATGGTTCGCGTCGACATAGAGACCATCGTCATGGCCGCCGGTCCCGTGCCATCGCTTATCGTGCTTCGCGAGCGCTGCGGCAAGTCGGATTCGACGGCACCGCTGCGTTCGCTTTCCATTCAGACCGGCTCGTTTGAGGCCGCGGCAATTAGCCGTGGCATCGATAGCGGTCGCGCCGAGCGCCCGATAACGCATGACCTGCTGCTTGACACCGTCGATGCCCTGGGCGCCAAGCTCGAGCGCATCGAGATCGTTCGTGCCGAGCCGCCGGTGTTCTATGCGACGATTGTCGTGCTGGTCGATGGTGACGAGCGCAAGATTGACGCCCGCCCGAGCGACGCCATCGCCCTCGCCGTACGCAGCAATGCCCCCATGTTCGTTGAAGACGACATTATGAATCGCTTGGGCACCGTCTCACCGCACGCCGAGGAAGTCGACGACGAGCAAGAGTTCGAAAAGTTCGACGAGTTCGTCCATACACTCTCCCCCGATGATTTCTAAATGTCTGGCACGCAAGCGGAGAGGTCGCTGATGGGTGCCCGCGTATCGGCGGAAGCGGCTGCCATCGCGCGTGAAGCCCAAATGCGCTCGGAGGCATCCGAGGCGGCTCGCATCGCCTATGTGACTCAGGCCCGCACGCTTCGCGAGCGCCGCGGCTCCTATATCAAGATGGTCATCATCTCCGCCCTTGTCGCGGTAATCTGTTCTCGTCTTCGTGGTACAGTTGGAGCGCTTGGGTTCTCGATTTCAACAGGCTTGGTAATCTGGGGTGTGGTCGATGCGGTCATGCTGACCAGCCAGATCAAGGTGCTCGACAAGCGCGCGGCGGACATGATGCGCGCCCGCGATGCCGCTGCTAAGATCGCCGCCGAGGCGCAAGAACTGTAACGACGCCAGACTCGATGGGAAGGTCTAAAGATGGCACAGGATATGCAGGACGCCGGTAACGTCTCCGCCGAGCTCGACGCCATGGTGTGCGATCTGATCGGCGCGTTCTTGGACGACCTTGCCGCCGGTGAAAACCCTGGCGTGGTCGTGGCAATTGAGGACGCCGCTTCCAACCGCTATCTGGCGGCGCTCGACGAGGACGGCGAAGAGGCGTGCCTCGAGGCGGCCACCAACTTTATCTCCGAGCACAAGATGGGCCTTAAGGACGAGGGCCTGGGCCGTATCGCCCGCTATGCCATCGGCTATACCGGCTGCGTCGAGATCGACGGCGGCTATCACGACGCCCTGCTCGTGAGCTTCTTTGAGACCACGCTCGAGAGCGGCTTTTCGGCTTACGTGCTGTACGAGGGCATGGGTGCCGGCGATGGTTTTATGTGGAGCGACCCTGAACCTGCAGGTGAGGAAACCCCTCTTATCTAAAATCGCTAAAATAAACGGGTTTTCGGTAAAAGGCTCAATATTCCCGCCGAGCGTTGCATTGCTGGGTGGGTCGCATACGCGTGCCGTTTGTATATGGATAGAAGATAGGGGAACTACATGCGCGTAGACAATCTGAGGAACATCGCCATCATCGCCCACGTCGACCACGGCAAGACGACGATGGTCGACAAGCTCCTGCGTGCCACGGACGCCTTCCGTGCCAACCAGCAGGTCGAGGACCGCGTCCTGGACTCTAACGACCAGGAGCGCGAGCGCGGCATCACGATTCTCGCCAAGAACATCTCTATCGAGTACAAGGACGTCAAGATCAACGTCATCGACACCCCGGGCCATGCCGACTTTGGCGGCGAGGTCGAGCGCGTGCTGCGTATGGCCGACGGCGCCCTGCTGCTGGTCGACGCCTTTGAGGGCCCCATGCCCCAGACCCGCTTTGTGCTGCGTCACGCTATCGACACCGGCCTCAAGATCATGATCGTCATCAACAAGATCGACCGTCCGGGTGCTAACCCCGAGAAGGCTTACAACGACTGCCTCGACCTCATGGCCGACCTGGGCGCCACCGACGACCAGCTTGAGTTTGCCATGGAGCATGTCATCTACGCCAGCGGCGTCAACGGCTTTGCCCGTCATGATCCCGAGGACGGCAACATGGACATGTACCCGCTGCTCGACATGATCATCGACGACATGCCCGCACCCGAGGTTGACGAGACCGCTCCGCTGGCCATGCAGTGCGTGACCATCGACCACTCCAACTTCGTCGGCCGTATCGGCATCGGCCGCGTGTACTCTGGCACCATCCACCAGGGCGACCAGATCCTGGTTGTAAAGAACGACGGCTCCAGCGCCACCGCTACCGTCAAGCAGCTCTTTACCTTCGACTACCTGGGCCGCACCGAGTGCCAGGAAGTCGGCGCCGGCGACATCGCCGCCGTCGTGGGCATCGACCGCACCGATATCGGCGATGTCTACACCGATCCCGAGAACCCCGTCGAGCTCGAGCCCATCGAGATCGACCCGCCGACCCTGTCCATCGTCTTTGAGGCTTCGACCTCCCCGCTCGTCGGCCGTGACGGCGACATCGTGGGCGCCCGTCAGCTCAAGGAGCGTCTGTTCAACGAGGCCGAGAACAACGTGACCATGAAGATCGAGGAGCTCGAGGACAAGAGCGGCGTCGAGGTCTCTGGCCGCGGCATCCTGCACCTGTCCGTCCTGATGGAGTCCATGCGCCGCGAGGGCTTTGAGTTCCAGGTCGGCCGTCCCCGCGTTCTGTTTAAGAAGGACGAGAACGGCAACAAGCTGGAGCCTGTCGAGCAGGCCGTCGTCGAGTGCCCGGACGAGTACTCGGGCAAGGTCGTCGAGGTCTTCGGTACCTCCGGTGGCATCATGACGAGCATGGACACCTCGGGCATCGTGACGCACCTCGAGTTTAAGATCCCGACCCGCGGCATCATGGGTCTTAAGAACCGCATCATGAACGTCACCCACGGCGAGGGCGTGTTCTACCACACCTTCCTGGAGTACGGTCCCTACGCCGGCGAGATCGGCAACCGTCAGAACGGCGCCATGATCTCCATGACCACCGAGAAGGCCGTTGCCTATGCCCTGGGTACGCTGCAGGAGCGCGGCCAGCTGTTTGTTGAGCCGGGCACCGAGTGCTACGAGGGCATGATCGTGGGCGAGCGCAGCAAGGCCGGCGACATGGTCGTTAACATCGCCCGTACCAAGAACCTGGGCAACCAGCGTTCCTCGACCTCCGATATCTCCGTCCAGCTGGTGCCGCCCCGCACCTTCTCGCTGGAGGAGGCGCTGGAGTACATCGCCGATGACGAGCTGGTGGAGATCACTCCCAAGAACATCCGCCTGCGCAAGCGTCTGCTCAACGCTACCGACCGCAAGAAGGCTGCCGTCCGCGCCGGCCAGGTCAACAAATAAGCGCTGGGCTTTATAGCGTCTAACAAGAAAGGGCGTCGACCGCGATGGTCGGCGCCCTTTTTGGTGCAAGGGGGACAGGTTCGCTTGCACCACCACAAAGGTGCCTGTCCCCTTTGTGGTGGTTGGCGGCTAGGCGGTGGGGAGTTCCGGCGTATTAGCCGGCTGTTGCGACTTGAGGTGAGCGTTGCGCCAGATGATCTGGATAACATAGCCGAGCGTGAAGACAAAGGCCACGCCGCTGATGAAATCGCCTACGAGGGGGATTGCCGTAAGCGCGCCCGCGGCCACGCCGCCCGCGGCTGCCATGGCGTAGCGGTTCTGGTTGTGTCCGACCATGCGGGCGATCGCGCACCCCGCAAAGGCGCTCGACACCAACGCGATGCCAATAACACCGCACATGAGGGCTCCGGCAAGCGACAGACCAGCGATAGAGATAATTAGCAGTAGGACGGCGGGGACGATAGCAATCGTGCCCAGAAGACCGCTCACCCACAGGGGCATGGGGCGCTGGTGGAGCATGCCGGCGGCGCTGGCGGTTGCGCGCGGAAAGACGAGTTCGAGCAGTAGGGCGACAAAGCAGGTGGAAAGCGCCGCGGCGACGATACCGCCGATGACATCGTTAACGGTGGAAGTATCTTCGTTCTCGGTGCGGTCGATCTTGAGCGCACCGACCTCGGCTCCCGCGGCGCGCTCGGGGTCCTCGGAGACGTGCGCGTTCACGGTGCCGGTGATGTGGGCGTTCTTGCCCAGGATGAGCTTATCGGCCCAAACCTCGACATCGCCCTCGACGGTGCCATCGATAGTCACCGTATCGCCCGCAAGCGCTGCCGACTTGGTAGAGCCGCGCAGGGCAACCGTCTCGCCTATCGCATAGAAACAGTTGGCGGTGCTGTCGGAATTGAGCACGACATGCTGGCCGGCAACGGTCACGCTGCCATCAACCGTAGTCTTGGCAATGTCGATGGTGCGCGCCGCCAAGCGGACGGCGCCGCCCACCGTGCAGTCGCGGATGGAGAGGCTCTCGCCTGCTGCAATTATGTCGCGGCCGATGGACGCATCGTCCAAGTTGAGGGCCTGACCTGCCCAGTACAGGTCACCTTCGACGCCGGACGAATTGGCGTCATTGTCGGTCGCAAGTACGTTGCCTGCGGTGTCTGTGCCGGCGAACGACGCCGTGGGAAGCGCGGTGATCGCCAGCGCGATGAGTGCGAATAGGATGGTGATGCGGCCCCACGCTTTACAGCGCTGGGTCGACGGGAATTGATTGCGGGGCATAGTGAATCCTTCGTTAGATGCTCGATATGCATCTAACAGGGTACCCAACGCGTGGGCGCTCTAAAAGAACCTCTCGGTTGTATTTCGAAGGATGAGCCCGCGCAATCTACTTTTTGCGGTGCAAAAAGCGCGCGATGTCCTCTTCGGTGGGGCTTTTGATGTCAAAGCGCAGCGAGAGCCAGCGCAGACCCATGGTCACGACAACGCATACGACCAGCGCGGCGACATTGCTCATGATGCCGCTCATAACGAGACACACATAGCTTGTCGATCCGGCGATGGCGGCGATGGCATAAAAGTTAGTACGTTGGAAAATGCCCGGAACCACGCCCATAAAGCCGTCGCGCAACATGCCACCGCCCACCGCGGTGAAAAAGCCCATCATGATGCACACCGCCGGCGCAAAGCCGTAGACCAGCGCCTTGTCTGCTCCAGTGGCGGCGTAGATGCCGACCGAGATGATGTCGAGCAGGGGAATGAGTTTTTCGGGCTTATCGACGATTGCCGGGAAGATATAGATGATGGCGGCTGTGGCGATGGAGAGCGGTAGTGCCATGGGCTGGTTGAGGATGTAGACGTTGCCGACCTGGAGCGTCATATCGCGCAAAAGACCGCCGCCCAGACCGCAGACCACCGCGAGCGCGACCGCGCCCACCAGGTCGAGCTTGTGCTCGCGCGCGACCAGCACGCCCGAGATCGATGCCGCGACAACGGCGAACATCTCGAGCCAAAATGGGATAGCGACCATGGCATCCGAGGCGTGTGAAGTAACAGTCATAGCGGCGACGACGGGCAAGATGGGGTCCTTTGGATTACGGATTTGGACAATGCCCGTACATAGTACATGTTCGGCGCCGATTGCGACCCTATTGCTCGGCAAACGGTCGGGACTGGATGCGGGCGTAGGTTCCATGTTTGGGGATCTGGGTCGATGCTGAACGCGATGGGGGCGTGGTTGAATAGGAGGGATGTCTAAATTTTGAGCAGCGCTCAAAATTTATCCGGTCGGCTTACGCCGACCGCGCTGCGCTAAAAACGCGCCACTGGCGCGTTTTCTTTACGCTCCGCGCCCTGGCGGGTTCGAATCCCTCCTCCTCCGCCGTATTTGCTTGTAAGAGACTCTAAACAAAAAAGCCCCCGTTGTTGGGAGCTTTCTCAACCAAAATGGCGGAGGAGGAGGGATTCGAACCCTCGTGACCTTATACAGGCCAAACGGTTTTCGAGACCGCCGCATTCAACCACTCTGCCACCCCTCCGCGTGGGGTAAAAACAAAGCAGGCTCGAAGGCCTGCTTTGGAATTAACTGGCGGAGAGTCAGGGATTTGAACCCTGGAGACGCTTTTGACGCCTACACGATTTCCAATCGTGCTCCTTCGGCCACTCGGACAACTCTCCGTTAAATGCGAAAGTCAGTATACACGAGGAATCGCAAAGTGCAAACAGAAAAGTTGGCATTTTTTAAAACGCTTGGCCGCGCCTTGATTATCGACTTTATCCGAACACCTCCCACATTCAT
>NZ_QSPG01000014.1:0-53475 GCF_003436395.1 Collinsella sp. TM06-3
CGTGCCCCTGGATTGGGTCATAGTGTCTGTCCGTCCTCTACCTGCGGCGGAGTAGTCATTGCACTCATTGGGGACAGACTTAAATGAGTAGTCGTTAGGGATATTCTTGTTTGACTAGTCGTTTAAGAACGTCCCCAATGACTACCCATGTCGTGGTCGGCAGCCGTGCGGCACCGGTCCGCGTGGCGGCGTATAATCGGCGGCAGATGACTTGGACGTTAGGAAACCATGACCGATAGCATGCAACAGACGGCGCTCGACACGCTCGGCGCCTATTTTGGCTACACCTCGTTTCGCCCGGGACAGGACCGCATGGTCGATGCGATCCTTGCCGGTCGCGATGCGCTGGGTGTTATGCCCACGGGCGCCGGCAAGTCCATTTGCTACCAGGTACCCGCGCTCATGCTGCCCGGCATCACCTTTGTGGTGAGTCCGCTGCTGTCGCTTATGGAGGACCAGACCCGCGCGCTGCTCGCGGCGGGTGCGCGCCCCAGTTATCTCAACTCCAGCCTTACTCCGGCCCAGCAAAACACCGTGCTCAAGCGGGCGCGCGAGGGCCGCTACCAGCTTATGTACGTGGCGCCCGAGCGCTTGCTCGAGCCACGCTTTTTGGCCTTTGCGCAGGAGGCCGCGGCGGACGGCGGCATTGGCGTGCCGCTCGTGGCCATTGACGAGGCCCACTGCGTGAGCCAATGGGGCCAGGATTTCCGTCCCGCCTACCTGCAGATTCGTGAGTTCATCGATTCCCTGCCGCAGCGCCCCATCGTGGCGGCCTTTACCGCTACGGCGACTGAGCGTGTGCGCGCGGACATTCAGCAGATGCTCGGCCTGCAAAATCCCGCGACGGTGGTGACGGGCTTCGATCGCAAGAACCTCTACTTTGGCTGCGAGGAGATGGGCGACAAGGCCAAGGCCGCGTGGGTGCGCGACTATGTGATCGCACATTCGAGCGAGAGCGGCATCGTGTATTGCTCGACCCGCAAGACCGTCGATGAGCTCGCCGGCGAGCTTGCCGAGGCGCTGGGCCCCAGCGGCATTCACGTTGGTCGCTACCATGCCGGCATGGGCAACGACGCCCGTCGCCAAAGCCAGCGCGCCTTTATCGACGACGATATCCAGGTGATGGTTGCCACCAACGCCTTTGGCATGGGCATCGACAAGCCCAACGTGCGCTACGTGATTCACAACAACGTGCCCGAGAGCATCGAGGCATACTACCAAGAGGCGGGTCGAGCCGGCCGCGATGGAGACCCGGCCAGCTGCCATCTGCTGTGGAACGGTAACGATTTTCGCATGCGTCGCTTTTTGATCGACCGCGGCGATGCTGCCGATGAGGCGCTCGACGACGAGCAGCGCGCGTGGGCGCTCCAGAATCGATATCGCCTGCTCAGCCAGATGGAGGGCTACTGCAATACCACCGGCTGCCTGCGCGAATACATGCTGCGCTACTTTGGCGACGAGGCCGCGGCCGAGCATGCTGCCGCGGCTGGTGCGGGCAGCACCGCCACGGACGACGCCGAGGGCTGCGGCAACTGCAGCAACTGCCTCACGAAGTTCGAGGTCGAGGACGTCACCGATATGGCCCGCGCCGCCGTGCGCTATGTGGCCACGCGACCCATGCGCTTTGGCAAGTCGCTGATCGCTGATGTGCTCCACGGCGGCAACACCGAGCGCATTCGCCAGATGCATCTGGACGAGGACCGCGGCTACGGTGAGCTGTCGAGCGAATCGGTCGGGCGCATCAAGGACATCATCGGCCAGCTGTGCGGCCGCGGTTATTTGGCAACCTCGCAGGGGCAGTACCCGGTCGTGGGACTGGGTCCGCGTGCCGGCGAGGTCGAGGATGAGGCGTTCGCCTTTACCGTTAAGCGTCGCGCGTCCAAGCGCAAGGCCTCGGCTCGCGCCCGCCGTGCGGTGGATCTGCTGCGCGAGGAGGCTGAGCTGGATCAGCGCCCGCGCGTGGGCGACGATGCCGAGCTGTTCGAGCGCCTGCGTGCCTTGCGCAAGGAGATCTCGACCGAGCTGGAGATGGCGCCGTACATGGTCTTCTCCGACAAGGCTCTGCGCGGTCTGTGCCGCCTGCGCCCGCAGACGCGCGACGAGCTTATCCAGGTCAACGGCATTGGCGAGAAAAAGGCCGACGCCTTTGGCGAGCAGTTTATGGCGGCGATTGAAGAGTTTGAATCCGAGCATGCACGGGATGGAGCGTAACGATGGCAACCGACGATAAAACCGGCCGCGCTGGCGCGTCCGCCGTGCCGCTGTACCAGCAGGTCATGGACGACCTAAAGGGCGAGATCGCGCGCGGCGTGTACCCTGCCGGTTCGCGCATTCCTGCCGAGATGGAGCTCGCGAAGTCCTACGGCGTGGGGCGCATCACCGTGCGCCGTGCCATCGAGGAGCTGTCGCGCGCGGGGTATCTCCACCGACAGCAGGGGAGGGGCACCTTTGTGTGCGCTCCCAAGCTCAAGCGCAAGATTGTCCAGAAAGGCGACGTCCAGAGCTTTTCCGAGGGTTGCGCCGCCAACGACATGGTGGCCGGAGCGCGCCTGGTGTCGCGCACGGTGGTTGCGGCGACGCACGAGGACGCGGCATTTTTTGGCATGGAACCCGGCTGCGAGCTCATCGTGGTCGAGCGCGTGCGCACGGCGGATGGCGTGCCCGTCATGCTCGAGAACAACGCCTTTGTGCTGGCCGACCATCCCTACCTGCAGACGCTGGCCGATAAGGACCTCACCGATAACTCGATCTTTGCGCTCGTTGCCGAGCATTCGGGCCGCGCGCCGCTCAAGTCCGACCCCTGCACCGTGGAGATTGCGCTGGCGGATGCCCAGACGGCCCCGCTGCTGGGGGTGCCGGTCGGCGAGCCGCTCTTCTATATGGAGGCGTACTTTACCGATGCAGACGAGCGCCCCCTGCTGCTCGGGCGTCAAAAGATCGTGGGCTCGCGCTACGTGTTCGACATCTAGCGGTCATAAATAGAACAACATAGAACAAATTTGGTGAAATGACTTCACCGGTGACAGCTTGCGTGCTATAAATAGAACAATATAGAACGACAGCAGGTACGAGCTGCTGTCGTTCAAAGCTGCCACATAAGGAGGAGCGTCACGGTGAACGCACACGATCTGATTCAGGAAATTATCGAGCGCAAGGGCAAGATTGAGAACGTGTTTTGGATCGCCTGCGGCGGTTCGATGATCGACCTGATGCCGGCTAACGAGCTGCTCAAGCGCGAGGCCACTACGTTTGCCTCGACGGTCTACACCGCGCGCGAGTTTTGCCTGATGGCCCCCAAGAGCCTGGGGCCGAAGTCGCTCGTCGTCGCCTGCAGCCACAGCGGTAACACGCAGGAGGTCGTTGACGGCTGCGAGATGGCGTTGGCTGCCGGCGCCGAGGTCATTGCCATGACCGACTGCGAGGGCTCCAAGATCGACAACGGCAAGTGGACCACCTGGGTCTATCCGTGGGGCGAAGGCGTGTCGCAGGCCGAGGTACCGCAGGGCATCGGCGCTCTGATCGCCGCCGAACTGCTCCACCAGCAGGAGGGTTATGAGGCGCTTGCCGACATGTACGCCGGCCTTAAGCAGATGGATGCGCTGTTGCCCGCTGCCCGCGAGAAGGTCAACGCCGAGCTGGGCGATCGCTTTGCCGAGCTCTGCCAGCAGCACAAGTTCTTCTACATCCTGGGCTCCGGCCCCAACTTTAGCCAGACCTACGCCATGGCGATTTGCTCGCTCATGGAGATGCAGTGGCAGCACTGCTGCTACATCCACTCCGGCGAGTATTTCCACGGTCCTTTCGAGGCTACCGAGCCCGGCGTGTTCTACTTTGTGCAGCTCGGATCGGGCGAGTGCCGCCCCATGGAGGAGCGCGCGCTGGCGTTCCTCAACACGCACACCGATACGGTCATGGTGCTCGATGCACTCGAGTACGGCGTGGGCGAGGTGCCCGCCAGCGTGCGTTCATACCTGGAGCCGATCTTCTTCTACAACATGAGCTGCGAGCTGCGCGCCGCCCGCGGCAAGGTGTTCGACCACAGCCCCGAGGTTCGTCGCTACATGGGCATCGAGCAGTACTAAGTAACGGGAAAACCATTCACCTTCGATTCGCAAGGGCGCAGCGCGAGTCAAAAAAGCGGGCCGCGCCGGGGATTTCCGGCGCGGCCCGCTTGGTATCGCGCTTAGATTCGCGAGGTGTCGCGGCAACCGACGCTTACTTGGCGTCGTAGGCCTCGGCATCCCACCAGTCGAGCTGGGCGATGTTGTCGCGGATGTGCTGGCAGCTCTTGTGGAAGCCCTCGAGCTCGTGCTCGGAAAGGTCGAGCGTGTAGACCTCCTCGACGCCCTCGGCGCCGATCACGCACGGCAGGGAGGTGAAGATGCCCTCCTCGCCATACTGGCCGGTCATAAGCGTAGAGGCCGAAAGCACGGCGTGCTCGTTGTGCAGCACGGCGGCACAGACGCGCGCGGCGGAGTTGGCGACGGCGTACTCGGTGCACTGCTTGCCCTGGTAGGTTACGTAGCCGCCCTTGCGTGCGAGCTCCTCGACCTCCATGTGGTCGAAGGCGTACTTGTCGGGATTCTCGGCCTGAAGCTCGTTAAGGCTCTTGCCGGCGATGGTCGCGGCCTTAAAGGCGGCAAGCTGGCTAAAGCCGTGCTCGCCGATCATGTAGGCGTCGATGGACTTGGGGCTCACGCCGACCTTCTTGGAGATCTCGGTGCGCAGGCGGGCCGAATCTAGGCCGCAGCCCGAGCCGATGATCTTCTTGGGATCGTAGCCGGTCAGGTGCCACAGCTCGGTGCACACGACGTCGCAGGGGTTGGAGATGCTCACGAAGATGCCGTCGAAGCCGGCGTCGACAATGCGCTTGGCAAAGGTGCGCGCGGCGTCGGTGGTAAAGAACAGCTCGCCGTCGCGGTTACCAGCGGCCAGCGCGACCTTGCCGGCGGCGTTGACGATGACGTCGCAGCAGGCCAGCTCCTCGTAGTGGTCGTAGCAGTTGACGATCTTGGTGTTGTACGGGACAAACGAAAGGGAGTCGCGCAGGTCCTGGACCTCGGATGTCACCTTGGCCTCATTGATATCGCACAGGTACAGCTCATCGGCAATGCCCTGCATGAGCAGGCTGTTGGCGACATGTGCTCCTACGTGGCCCTGGCCGACCACACCGATCTTACGCGTCTGGTACATATATGTATCCTTTCGGCCGAGTTTTTCGCGTCGAACCATTGTAGCGTCCTGCCGCCACTTTGCTAGGCTAAAGCGCCGTAGATTTTTGGGACATGCCTTAATCTCTACTTTTGGAGTGATTTGGGCCGCTGGCGGCATCACTGGGCGATGTGCTCGCGCGGATGGGGCCGCTCGTTGTACCATAGCTGCAACTGACTCGTAAGGAGCATCCATGCCCATTCGCATCCCCGACGCCCTCCCTGCCGCCGCGCAGCTCGAGAGCGAGAACATCTTTGTCATGACCGAGTACCGCGCGCTGCACCAGGACATCCGTCCGCTGCGCGTGCTCATCCTCAACCTCATGCCCACCAAAATCGCCACCGAGACGCAGATCATGCGCAAGCTCTCCAACACGCCGCTGCAGGTGGAGGTGGACCTGCTGCGCACCAAAACGCACGAGGCCACGCACGTGAGTGCCGGCCACCTGGAGACGTTCTACCGCACGTTCGACGACATCCGCGACATCCACTACGACGGCCTGATCATTACGGGCGCGCCGGTGGAACAGATGCCGTTCGAGGAGGTCGACTACTGGCCCGAGCTCTGCCAGATCATGGACTGGTCCACCACGCACGTGCACTCCACGCTGCACATTTGTTGGGGCGCGCAGGCGGGGCTCTACCATCATTACGGCATTCAGAAGTACGATCTACCGGCCAAGGCAAGTGGCGTGTTCGAGCATTATCTGGTGAAGCCGCAAAGCCCGCTGGTCCGCGGCTTCGACGACCGCTTCTATGCCGTGCATTCGCGCAACACCGATGTGCGCCGCGAGGACGTGGAGGCTGAGCAGCAGCTTGAGGTCGTGGCCGTGTCCGACGAGGTAGGCCTGTACATCGTCAAGTCGACCGACAGCCGCCGCTTTTTTGTCTTTGGTCATCCCGAGTACGATACCGACACGCTGCGCCTGGAGTACGAGCGCGACGTGAAGCGCGGGCTCAACCCTCAGGTGCCGGCGCATTACTTCCCGGGTGACGACCCCACCGCCGAGCCGCGCAACGTCTGGCGCAGCCAAGCTCAGTTGCTCTACACCAACTGGCTCAACTATTACGTCTACCAGACCACGCCCTACGACCTGGCCCGCGCCGGCGAAGAGCACTAGGCCGTCGGGAGGTGTGCCAGCCGTTAGGCGCTGATGATGTGGGGTAGCGGCTGGTCGTGGGTATCGGTGGGAACGTGGTCGACACGCTGTTCGTCAAAGGCGATGCCGATGATTTGACATGCGGGCGAGAGCATGGGCAGGTAGCGGTCGTAGCAGCCGCCGCCGTAGCCCAGGCGCGCGCCGGCGCGGTCGAAGGCTACGAGTGGCACGATGGCCATGTCGAGGGCCTCTGCAGACACGATAGGGAAGTGGTCGCTGTCGATGTCCATGGCCGCGAAGGCCCGCGTGGGGTGGGCGATAAACGGAGCCGAGGACGCATCGTCGACAGCAACTGCCCGCATGCACATGCGCTGGCCACAAGCTGCGGCATCAATTGCCGAGAGCATGCACGGATAGGCCACGCGCCAGCCGCGTTTGACGGCCGCAGCGGCAAACGCGGCTGGGTCGACCTCGGAACCCATCGCGGCATAGATGGCAACGGTGTGCGGCGCCGCGGCATCCAGGCGGCCCAGCAGCTCAATCAGCCGCGCACAGATAGCGGCAGACTTCGCCGCGCGCAAGTCCAAATCAAGAGCATCGCGCCGAGCAATCACCGCCCGTCGCAACTCAGCCTTATCCATCCCAGCTCCCTCTCCCAAACCTACCAAAAAGGGACAGGTTTATTTTGGCAGGTTTTATCTGGGCAAACGTCGAAGCCGCCGCAAAGGCGCCCTTTGTGGCGGCTTCGACTCGACGTTGGCTTCACAGCGCCGCAGCGATCGCTTCAGTCACAAACTTATTGAGTGACTCACCCTTCTTTGCCGCCGCCAACGCTGCTTGCTTGTGGAGCTCAGAGCCCGTTCTTACGTTGAACGAGCCCTTAAAAGCCCGCTCGGGTTCCTTGCCCTTCTCGGCGCAAAACTCAAGGTAATCGTCGACGGCGTCGTGGAAGCATTGCTCCACTTCTTCAGCCGTGGAGCCTTCAAATACGATTGCGTCCCTAATGCCGGCGACCATACCTGTTAGCACATGCTGTTCGGCATCGAACTCGACCGGGGCGAAATAACCCTTGTATGCTAAAACGTTACTCATGACTACCTCCGACATCTTGCAGAAAGCGAACGATGTTTCGAATGGTCCCCGCTGTCAATTCGTCAGATGGATGAGGCGCGTGCATTACGAACATCCTGCCATCTGATGGCCTGTAGAAGCGAACGCGCGATCCGGATGTCTTGCCTTTGCTGTCCATTTCAAAGCCATATGAAGCCATAACTTTAAGAAAGTCAGCGAATCTATACGTTGAAGGACAGCTAAGCAGCTGGGCGATGAGTTTATCGGATCGAGTCATCCCGCCTCACATTCTGCAACTATATTCTAGTTGCAATTTCAGTTTGATGCAAGCACCTCTACTATAGAACATGTGTTCGTATAGAACAAGTGTTCAAATCACAACTGAGGAAGGAGACAGGCACCTTTGTGGTGGTCTGTGCTGTGGAGTGGGCGTCTGCAGCGGTTTGTCTCAATCTGTAACAGTAACTCGGCAAAATTGGACCTAGATGTTACAGATTGAGACAAACCGCCGCGGTGGGCTGCGCCGCCCCGTCCAAGCCGCAGAAAAAAGGTAGATTTTTAGGCATGTCCTAAAAATCTACCTTTGTGCGTTAAGCGAACAGGTCGACTATGTTGAAGTTGGCGTTGCTCTTGGCGATGACGTCACGGCCGCCAAAGACGCAGGTCGGCGACTCGGCTGCGATACGCGTCACGTCGGCGCCGAGCGAGCGCAGCTCACCGGGCGTGGCGGCGAGCATCTGGGCGCGGCGCTTTTCGCGCGCGTTGGGATCGAGTCCGGCCAGGTAGGTCGTGTTGCGGCGCTTGGTGAGCGCGTAGGGCTTCACCGGCGCGTCCATGCCGCTCACGCAGCTCACGATAAATCCCTCAAAGGCGGCCTCGTCGGGCTCAAAGCTGCCAAGCCATGCACCCGCGCGCTCCACGCGCTCAATCGAGGGGTCGATTGCCGGGTCGCGGTAGGTGTAGAACGCCGTTTGACGCTCGCCAGCCGCGCGGAATCCGCAACCGTATGCGCCGCCCTTCACACGGATCTCGTTCCACAGGTAGTCGTAGGAGAGCGCGTTGGCGGCAACCGCCCAGGCGCCCGTCACGTCGAGTCCCAAGCGACGCGGGTCGCACGCGCTTGCCGCAAAGCAAATGTCGCTGGGGATGACGAAAGCCTCGTGACGGTCGCGCGGCGTCGGCACCACGAGCGCGTTGCGGCCGGCATCGGCGCCGTCGCCTGCGCCAAGCCCCAGGTCGCCCGCGGCATCCCAGTACGCGTCAAAGTCCTCATCGCTGCCGGTAAAGCTCGCCATGCAGCCGTCGGCCACAAAGATGCGGTCTGCCAGCTCGGCAAGCTTGGCACGCAGGCCGTCCAGGCGCTCGTCAAAGTGCTCGAGCAAATCGCGCAGGAACAGGTAGAAGTCCACGCCCGAAAGCTGCTCGCGCACCACGGCCGAAGGCGAGGTGTAGCTCATCGCGCGGCCGAGTGCCGCCGAGTGTCCGTTGTTGATAAAGCCCTGCTCAAGCCCAATGCGAATCTGCGTGAGCACGTCGCGCACGCGGTCGGCGTCAGCATCGAGCAACAGCGTGCTCGACCACACCTCGCGCGGCAGGCTCGCCAGCGCGTCGATCTTTTCGGACAGGGCGCCGGCGCTCACCAGCAGGTAGGGGCGCACGCCGTCCACGTCGGGCTGCGTCATGACCTCGGTCGTAAAGCTCAAAAAGCCCAGCTTGCCGGCGAGCAGATTGTCGAGTTCCTCGGCCGAGTGCTCGCTCGTGGGCAGCTGTTTGAGCAGGCGGCAGAGTAGCGTCACATAGGGCAGGTCCTCAAATGCGACGCAGCTCAGGTCGAAATACTGCATGGCGTAGGCCAGGCGGTTGGTGGGGATGCCGTGGCGCAGGCAGGGGATGGGCGCGGTCGTGTCTACGACCAGCGGCGGCTCGGGGCGCGCCTCGCCAATGTCGGACACGCGCAGGCGCGGCAGCGTGGCCTTGTCCTCGGGCGTGTCCTCGGCCTCCTGCGCGGCACGCAGCGCAGCCGTGCGCTCGACCACGTCGGCCAGCTCGGCATCGGTCATGGCGCCGCGCTTGGCTGCCAGCTCGGCAGCTTCGGCGCCCTCCGAACCCTCAGCGGCGTCCACCGGAACCAGCTCGACCAGCGCCATGTGGTCGTTCTCCAGCACGAGCTCGCGCAGAAGGTCCTCAAAGTAGCTGCCTTCCAGCTCGCCGCGCAGCTCCTCGTACACCGGGCCATACTTGAGCGCCAGCGTCGCGGCGTCGTCATCGTAGAGCCAGGTGCTCAGCGCGTCGCACGCAATGGCCACGCCGTCGGCGATACCGTAGTCGCGCTGGCGCAGGTCGTATTCGTTGCTGCTGATGATGGCCTCCAGGCGCTCGCGCGGAACGCCGTGCTCGCACAGGTCGCGGCAGGCGTCCTGGAACACGCGGCGCAGCTCGCGCGCCACGCCGGGCTGCGCGTTTTGCAGCATGATGAGCTCGTAGGGCTGCAGGCTTTCGGCCGCGGTGTAGCTCACCACGTTGCCGCCCAGGCCGGCGGCCAGAATGGCCTTCTTAACCGGCGCTTCGTTGGAGCCCAGCAGCGCCTCGAACAGGATGTCCGCGGCGATCGTGCGCTTGCGGTCGAGTGCGCTGCCCAGCACAAGGCCCAGGCCCACCAGGGCGTTTTCGGGCGTGGTGGCCATCTCGACGCGCTTATACTCGCAGGTCACGGGTGTCTGCACGACCAGCGGATTGGGCGCCAGCGCAGACGGGTCCTCGCCGGCGGCGACGGCTGCGTCCATGCGGCGGCTCGCGGCGCTCGACTGCGACAGATAGCGCTCGTCCAAAAAGGCCAGCGCGCGGTCCACGTCCAGGTCGCCGTAGAGCGTGATGTAGGAGTTGGAGGGGTTGTAATGGCGCGCGTGCGTGTCCAGGAACTGCTCGTAGGTGAGCGCGGGAATCGCGCGCGGATCGCCGCCGCTCTCGTGCGCATAGGCCGTGTCGGGGTAGAGCGCGGCGTTGACGGCGTCGTCCAGCACGCTCATGGGGTCGGACAGCGCGCCCTTCATCTCGTTGAACACTACACCGTTATAGCGCAGCGTGCCCTCGCGCAGGCTGGCGGCGCTGCCGTCGCCGCCAGCGCCCTCCGGCAGGTCCAGCTCGTAGTGCCAGCCCTCCTGCTCAAAAATGGTGGGCTTGGTATAGATGGCCGGGTTGAACACCGCGTCCAGGTACACGTCCATCAGGTTGTACAGGTCCTGCTCGTTGGTGGTGGCAACGGGGTAGATAGTCTTGTCGGGGTAGGTCATGGCGTTGAGGAACGTCTGCATGGAGCTCTTGATCAGGTCCACGAACGGCTCCTTGACGGGGAACTTGGCCGATCCGCACAGCACCGAGTGCTCAAGAATATGGAACACGCCAGTGGAATCGGCCGGCGGCGTCTTAAAGCCAATGGCAAAGGCCTTGTTTTCGTCGTTGCACGCCAGGTGCAGCAGGCGAGCGCCCGAGGTGGTATGGCGCAGCACGTAAGCGTCCGAGTCGAGCTCGGGCACGGTCTCACAGCGCTCGACGGCAAAACCATGGCAGGTGGTACCGGGCACCAGCAGCGCGGCGGCAGCGGCGCGCGGGTCGGTTGAGGTAGTGGGCATATGCAGTCTCCTTTGGCGCCCCAACGGGGGCGAATCGAGTCGAATCCCCGAGAGTATACCCATATGGGGCCTTCGACCAATCTGCCGGATGAGCGTGGATTATCTGGCACACGAGCGTGGAAATTCGGACGTCTGCCGCATGAGCGTGGATTTTCGGACGAAATCGGCCGCCAAAAGCCCAAAAACCGTCCAAATATCCACGCTCGCGCGTCAAGTACGTATCTCTCACCTCACATTCATCTCTACGATGAGGGATGAATGTGAGACAGGTAGAAGATAAAAATCAATCGGCTTATCGGATGCATATACCGCCATCAGATTGAAGCTGTATGCGGAAATGGATGGACTCTACACCGCTTACGCAAAATAACCCCTCGTTTGCTAAAACATTATAGGAAATGGCGTGGAATGCTAAAAAGTTCTAATACAATATAAGTCATTTATCTATAGGCTGCTGATTCCTTGTAAAGGTATGGTTGATATGGTTGAGGCAAATAGCGTTATCCCCCTGTACAAACAGATTGTTCGTGCGCTTTCTGATTCAATCGCCAACGGCACGTACCGCCCGGGAGATAAGCTTCCGACCGAGGCGGAGCTTATCGAGCAATTTGGCGTGAGCCGAATAACGGTTCGCTCCGCAATTAAAGAAATGGAAGATGCTGGGCTTGTTGAGAGGGCCCGCGGCAAGGGCACGTTCGTTTCGTCGGACACGCAGATGTATGCCGCGGACGACCGTGAGAGCTTTACCCATTCGTGCCAGCTTGCGGGCAAACAGGCGTCTACCAGGGTTCTCGAAATGGGCTGGGACTTCCCAAGTCTGCGAGACGCGAAGTTCCTGGGCGTAGACGATACCCAAAAGGTATTGCGTAGCCGTCGTCTGCGCCTTGTGGATGGCAAGCCCACGATGCTGGAAACCAATAGCTATTCCGCTGCGCTTTCTTTTTTGGAGCATGAGTCCCTCGATGATTCGCTGATGGCGGTACTCGATCGCCAGGGGATCAAGATGGGTCCCAACACGCGTACGCTCGAGGTCTGCTATGCGAGCGAGCTCGAGGCGGCATACCTTAACGTGGAGCTGGACTCTTCGCTGCTTCTGTTTGTCGATAGACGTTATGCCCCAAGTGGCGAGCCGCTTTTCATCTCCCGTCAGGTGTACTGCACCGAGCGACTGAAGTTCTATTTGTAAATTAGCGATAGATTGGTCGATTTACCGACCAATTGTTACCGTTCGCGGATTTGGAAAATAGACACACCACGTAGGGTAGATTGCTAATATACTTTGTTATGACAATATAGTACGTCCTATTGGTATTGGAGAACTATGAATAAGATATTGCTAGCGAGTCATGGTTATCTCGCCCAAGGCATGAAAAGCTCTCTGGAGATTCTGATGGGCACCAACGACCGAATCGAGTGCCTGTGCGCCTATGTCGATGACGATTCAAGGGACGTCGCGGCGTTGATTGATGCATGGATGGAGACGAGGGACCCTGCCGACTCTTGGTTTGTCGTGACTGACATCTTTGGCGGCTCTGTAAACAACGAATTCATTCAGAGGCAGACCGACGGATCGTTTACGTTAATCGCTGGAATGAACTTGCCGCTGCTGGTGGAAATGGTTACACAGCTGGACTCCCTGGATGCGGACAAGGCCAAAGCCGCGGTCGAGGGATCGCGTTCGTTTATTCAGCTTTGCGAGGCGGCGGACATGCTTGCCGGCGCCGAGGAAGAAGAGTTCTAGTTAGTTCTGGTTCGAGCCCTAGCTAGGGGCCACACCTGTCATTCCCTTTATCACGTGCGGAGATGATAACGATGATTAAGCTTACGAGAGTTGATTACCGACTGATTCACGGCCAAGTTGCCATGTCCTGGACTCACGCTTTGGATGTAGATTGCATCTTGCTTGCCAGCGATGCTGTGGCAAAAGACGACATGAGGAAGGCGGCCTTGAGGCTCGCCCGCCCCAACGGCGTTAAACTCGTCATCAAGGATGTTGACGCTGCTATCGAGGCGCTCAACAGCGGCGTTACCGACAAGTATTCGCTGTTTATCATCACTGAGACGATTGAAGATGTCTATCGTCTCGCTAAGGGTTGCAAAGACATCAAAGAGATCAATCTGGGCGGAACCCGAAAGACCCCTGAGACCACGCTTCATCCGACCCCTGCGATCTTTGCGACCGAGAAAGATGCCGAGCATATCCAAGAGCTCCTGGGCGATGGCGTGGCCATCGAAATCCGTCAGGTTCCCAATGACGCTAAGGTGTTTGCCAAGGACGTTTTCTAGCCGGAAACACGTTGATGCTCGGCATTTATTGAACCAATGCTCTATGCCTATGCCCGTCGATCATTTGATCGGCGGGCTTTTTATTAAAGAAAAATCAAAAAAAATCTGAAATAGTTCTTGCATAGTTAGTTATATAAAGTATTATAACGTCATGGGATGAATGAAGGGTTCATCCAAGTGAGTTAGGAGTAAGGGATGTTCAATTTCGATGAGCCTCGTTACGAGAAGGTTGTGAGCGATGCCCTCGCTCTCCGTCCTCAGATTGAGGCTGCCGTGGACGAGGTCTGCGAGCAGGGTTATTCCAACATCTTCTTCATCGGCTGCGGCGGCACCTGGGCCCACACGCTCCCGATGAAGTATTGGGTCGAGACCACCACGGCCGACGTCGATGTCCACTGCGAGATCGCCGCAGAGTTCCTCGCCTGCCCGCCCAAGACCTTCAACAAGGATTCTGTCTGCGTCTTCTCCACCCGTACCGGCACCACCCCCGAGATCATTGAGGCTGCCAAGTTCTGCCAGGAGCAGGGCGCCCGCACGCTGATGTATGTCTCCAACGACAACACCCCGGCCACCGAGTACGCCGATTACAAGTTCTTCAGCTTCGCCGAGGACGACGTTCTGTGCGAGGCCATCTACACCTACCAGATCACGCTGGTCGCCCGCTTCCTCAAGAACGCCGGCGCCTTCCCCAAGTACGACACCTTCATGGAAGAGTTCGGCAACATCGCTCCGTACCTCATCAAGGCCAAGGACGCTCAGGACGAGCGCTGCGCCGCCATGGCCGAGGACTTCAAGGACACCGATTACCACATGGTGATTGGCTCCGGCATGCTCTGGGGTGAGGCCTACGACTACGCCATGTGCATCCTCGAGGAGATGCAGTGGATCAAGACCAAGTCCATCCACGCCGCCGAGTTCTTCCACGGCACCATCGAGCTGTGCGAGGAAGGCACGAGCCTCATCATGCTCTACGGCGAGGACGACACCCGTAAGCTCATGGACCGCGTGGACAACTTCACTCACATGCTCGCCGACGAGAAGGGCGTCAACGTCCGCGTGAACAAGTTTGACACCGCCGAGGTCGAGCTGCCGTTCAGCGACCCCGAGTTCCGCAAGATCGTCTCCCCGATGGTCACCTACACCATCACCGAGCGTCTGAGCTGCCATCTCGAGCACGTCCGTAACCACCCGCTCACCACGCGTCGTTACTATCACCAGATGAACTACTAATCCTCTCAAATTGCTGCGGTTGTCTGCAGGCGAGCTGCGCAGAATGCCTCGCCTGCAGACCTGTTTCTGGGGTTGATCGAAATGGTTGTCCAGTATCTTCTAGTTGCACTGGTCGCATTTATTGCGTCCATGGACGAGCAATTATTTGGCATTACGATGCTTGGTCGTCCGCTGTTTACGAGCCTGTTTGTCGGCTTGATCCTTGGCGATGTCCAGCAGGGCGTTATCGTCGGCGCTGCTTTGGAGTCCATGTTCATGGGCGCCATCATGGTCGGCGCGGCGGTTCCTCCCGAGGTCTATGCCTCCGGCGTGCTTGGCTGCGCGTTTGCCGTCATTACGGGTACGGGCACGGCAACTGCCGTCGCGCTCGCCCTTCCCGTCTCCGTCTTCCTTCAGGTGTGGCGCAACTTCTGCTACGCCGTTCCGGGTGCCTTTGCCTGCAAGAAGATTGAGACCGCTCTGGCAAATCGCGATCTTGCCAAGGCGAATCTGTACCATCTGACCATCGTGCCGCTGTCGATTGGCATTCCGTCTGCACTGCTGGTGTTTGGCTCGCTGTTCTTTGGTGCCGACCTTATCAACAATGCGCTCAACGCGATTCCGCAGTTTGTGATGGACGGCCTCAACGTTGCGTCCGGCGTCATGGTCTGCATCGGCTTCGCTCTTCTTATCAGGACCATGGGCGATAACAAGCTCCTTCCCTGGCTGTTCCTGGGCTTCATTATGGTCATCTACCTCAAGATGGACGTGGTCGGCGTCGCCGCAGCTGCCATTTGCGTCGCGCTGCTCCTGGCCTTCCGCGAGGGCTCGTCCGGTCCGCAGACGGTTGCTGCAGATGAAGAGGAGGACTTCTAATGGCTATCCAGAACACCGACCTCAAAGAGGCCAAGAAGGACGCGATTATGACTCCCGATATGTATCGGAGCATGTTCCTTCGCCAGTTTACGAGCCAGTGCTCGCAGTCGTACGACAAGATGATGGCAATGGGCTTCATGTACACCATTCAGAAGCCCCTGCGAAAGATCTATCCCAACGACGACGATTACTATGCGGCGCTCGATCGCCATGCCGAGTTCTTTAACATCACGCCTCATGTGCTTCCGTTTGTAGCCGGCCTAACGGTTTCGATGGAAGAGCAGGCGGCTGCCGATAAGAACTTCGACACGTCCTCGATTAACGCCATGAAGGTCGGCCTTATGGGACCGCTTTCCGGCATCGGCGATTCGTTCTACTGGGGTACGTTCCGCGTGGTTGCCGCCGGCATTGGTATTGGCATCGCTTCGACGGGCAACCCGCTCGGCCCCATCGTGTACGCGCTCATCTACTCCGTGATTAACTTTGCAACGCGTATCGTCGCCGCCCATCTGGGTTACGACTTGGGAACCAAGTTTTTGCAGCAGTCCGAAGAGAGCAACCTTATGTCTCGCATGACGCATGCTGCCGGTGTTCTCGGAATGACCGTTATCGGCGCCATGATTGCGGCACAGGTCTCGCTGTCCACGGCTTTGACCTTTGACGTGGGTGGTTCGGAGATTGTCCTGCAGGATCTGTTCGATTCGATCTTCCCCGGTCTGCTGCCCTTGCTGGCAACGTTCGCTTGCGTTGCCCTCTATAAAAAGGGCGTCAAGACCATTTGGATCATCTTGGGCATCTTCGCAATCTGCATCATCGGAACGGGCTTGGGAGTGTTCGCGGCGGCGTAATGTTGACTGCTATGCTCGCGCGTTGGATAACTAACTGACCGTTTGAAAACGGGGCTCGGCGTAAGGCCGGCCCCGTTTTTTATTTGAGGGATTTTCCGACCGTCCAAAAAATCACACTCGTCCATCACTCACGCATCTCTCGTCTCTCATTCGTCACTAACACGAGAGATAGCTGAAAGATGAGAGATAAATATGAGAGATAGCAATGCTGCAAGATGGCTGAGGGATCGAGGCAAAGTTCCCGTATACATGTGTTTACCTGTACGAACGTGATTTGATTGAACCGATAACGGTAATTTTGTCTCTCATCTCTCACTCATCTCTAAGCTGAGAGATAAATGAGAGACGAGAGATAATTACGAGAGATAGCTGAGAGATAGACAGACAGACAGACGGTCTGTCGGGAACATGCATCGCCGCCAGATTAATGCCGCGCGCGGAGCAGCTGCGCGTTCACCCGCGCCTCACATCCCGCCATTTCACGTGCCGCACATCGAAACCTGCAGCAAAGCAGGTACAATAGCCCAATGTGCATCGCGCACGACGATGATATCGGCGCCCGCGACTGGGGGAGAATACATGGCAGAGCAACAGATAACGCCGGGGACTAAGCTTCAGGTGGCATTCGACGTGCCCATGGGCCAAAAAACCGACTTCAACATGCTCGCCACGTACAAAGAGAACCTGGACGACGCGTACTTTCTTATGAGCGCGCCCATGCTCGCCGGCAAGCCGCTCATCATGGACGAAAACCAAAAGCTGCTGCTGCAATACAAAGTGGGCGAGGAGACGTTCGTGCTCGCCGGCTACCCCGAGTCGGTCGAGAAAAAAGGTATCCGCACCTACTGGAAAATGCGCAAAGTCGCCGAGCAGCGCAGCTTTGTCAAGCGCCGCGACGAGCGTTTTAAGGTCGCCATGCGCCTGACCTACCAGCGCGACAACGCGCCGACCCCCGAGCCGGAGGATGCCATGACCATTGACGTCTCGGCCGGCGGCCTGGCCATCTACCTCAACGATTACCCCGACGTGGGCGAGGCCCTGGCCGTGCAAATGCCCACGATTCGCCTGCAGGGCGAGCGCCACGAGCTGCCCGAGCAGCTGGGCATCGTGTGCTGGGTGCGCCGCGCGCCCAAGGGCAGCCTGTACCGCAACGTCTGCGGCCTGCAGTTCCGCTACGCCGACGACATGGAGCGCGAGCTCGTCAAAGAATACGTCGGCTACATTCGCACCAAATATAAGATCTGATCGCCATGGCACTGTTCAAGCGTAACGACAACAAAGATCAAGCTGCCGAAGTTTTGGCCGAGAATCACGTCGAGGGCATGGCTGAGGATTTGGCCGAAGGTCAGGCCGAGGGTCAGCC
This sequence comes from Collinsella sp. TM06-3, assembly GCF_003436395.1. Taxonomy (NCBI): domain Bacteria; kingdom Bacillati; phylum Actinomycetota; class Coriobacteriia; order Coriobacteriales; family Coriobacteriaceae; genus Collinsella; species Collinsella sp. TM06-3. The sequence goes on from NZ_QSPG01000014.1 coordinate 17,593, forward strand.
CGAGGACACCCCCAGCACCGATCCCGACCCGCGCAAGCGCTTCGGCAAGCCCAAACGCAAGCCCAAGCGCGACCTGCGCGGCGTGGTGCGCATCGAGGAGCTGGAGCAGGCGCTGGCCAACCAGGGCCTCGACGACATCGACCCCGACGCGGTCGTGTCCATGTACATGCCCAAGCGCCGCATGGAGCGCATCGGCACGGCGTTGCTGCGCATGGACAAGCTGCAAAAGGCCCTCGTGGTGCTGGCGCTTGCCTTTGGCGTGTTGTTCGCCCTGTCGTTTATGCAGGAAAACATGGGTAACTTCACCATCAACCTCAACCGCCTGGAGCTGTTCCGCCGCGGCGTGGCCATTGCCGACAACGGCGACTTTAACAACGCCACCGCACGCTTGGCGGCTGACGCCGTGGATAACGGCACCAATATCGCTGCCGAGGATCTGCCCGACAACCTGGACGACATCGACGGTAGCCACAACGGCAAGAACTACGTGGCGTACACCTTCTATATCCGCAACGCCGGCAAGACCGACCTGGGCTACAGCGCCAAGCTCAAGGTGGTCAGCGCCAGCAAGGGCGTGGATAAGGCCGCGCGCGTGCGGGTGTATCGCAATGGCGAGCCCACCACCTATGCGGCGGCTGCGGCCGATGGCAGCCCCGAGCCCAACACCGAGCCGTTTGCGTCCAAAGACGTGGTGACGACCATCAGCCACAAGAACTTCCGCGTGGGCGATGTGGACAAGTACACCGTGGTCATTTGGCTGGACGGCGACGACCCGGAGTGCGTGGACAAGATCATCGGCGGCGCGGTGGAGTTCGGTTTTGATTTTGATTCGTCCGAGACCGACGACTCGAGCCTGTTCATTAAGTTCGTGCAGGATATTGCCGACACCCTGACCGGCAACGACCCCATTAGCGCGAGCGGCAACGAGGCGCCCGATTACTACAAGGAGCACAACGTGACGTGGAGCAACCGTCGCAACCAAAAGAACTCGCCCGCAGGGGACGGGGACAAGTAGAACGAACAAGCGCCGGGCCGGGATTGTTTCCCGGCCCGGCGCTTTTGTTATGCCGAGGCGTTGTCTTTGGAGGCGGCGCCGTTGCCCGCAGCGGCATCTAGCAGGAACAGTCGCAGCGCGAGCTTGATCGCGTAGCCCGGTTTGACCTGTGCCGCGTCTCCCATGCGTTCGTCCAGATCGCTACAGTAGGCGTAAACCTCGCGAATGAGGTCCGCGCCCGAGAGGGTGAACATGTAGCCCGAGTCCGAAAGCGCGTTGGGTGCTGCGGGCAGCCCCGCGGCCGCACAAAAGCTCGCGAGGTCGGGGCCCATGACGGCCTCGTAGTCAATCGCACGTCCACCGTCCTGGGCGGCTTGCTCCTGCTCGCGGGTGTGCGACAGCGCCGCCGCCAGTACAAAACTGGGCGTGGGCGCGTTGACGTCGTCGGTGGTGGCGACGAGCTTGCCGGCCGCCTGCGTGACCAACCAGGCGACTTCGCGCTGGCAGCGAACGGCTTTGCGCGTCACCGGCTTGATCGATCCGGCAGAAACGCTTCCCTTGGGTTGATTGGCCATGGCCATGGGGCCCTCCCAACAAATAGCCCGCTAAGCAGGCAAAATTTCACGTTCTGCACCAGTATAGCGAGTGGGGAAGGGCTAAGGGCGAAGCTCGGTGGGGGGTGTAGGTATGTGCTGGCATGGCACTGCGGCCGCAAACCTTAAGAGAAGCTTATGGCTTTGCGGAAGCGCGTGGCCAAATAAGGTGAACAGCGTTTGCTCAGTTCCATACCTAGCCCAAGGTAGGCCCATGAATCTGCCGGAATGTAAGGCCTCGAAAACTCATAAGGAAATCGTAAGAATTATGGTATCCTCAATTCCAAATTTTAAGGATGGGCAAGCAACATCCAACACGAAAGCACGGGCTCCCCTTCCGGGCTTCTCGGGGGTCATCTGGGACGAATGGGGAAAGAAAGGGGTCCGTATGGATACCAAGGCATTAAAGAAGCAGATGGGCGCCGCCATCGCCATGGTGCTGGTAGCAGCCGTAGCGCTGGGCTCTGCCACGTTCGCATGGTTTGTGACGAACAACAAGGTTGACGCCACCACGAGCACGATTTCCGCTCAGTCGAACGCGGCGTTCATGACCATTGCGAATGGCCCGACGGGCGCAAAAGACGTCGATGCCACATCGGTCACTACTGGGGTCGGCACCAAGTCACTCTTCCCCGCGACCTATGGCGAGGAAACTGGGGCGGAAAAAGGTGTTTGGATGTCCGGTTACGGTACGGAACTCGATAATGGCGCCCTTAAGGACGGTTTGTTCAAGTGCAAGGGCGGAGATGCGGACGAGGGTTCAACTGATGCCGCTATCAAGGGCGGCTATGCTCTCGAGCAGGTTTACAACGTCAGCTCAAAGGGCCAGAACCTTTCTAAAATTCTTGTCGAAAAGATCGAGGGTATTACCGACACTACTCAAAACCCGAGCCTGAAGAAGGCCCTGCGCGTTCTTGTTACTAGTGCCGATGGAAGCAAATGGGAGGTGTACGGTCTGAACGCAGCGGGCGATAAATTTGAGAAGAAGCTCGCCTCCGATAACTTTGATTCCTATGGTAACGTTACCGCCAATGAAGATACGGCGTTGAAGGTTTACCTCTACTACGAGGGTAAGGATGCCAACGTAACCACCGAGAATCTGCAGAACCAAAGTCTTACTGCTACTAACGCCGTGACCATTACGTTCACCGCAACTGCGGACAATAAGTAATCGCAGCTACGATTTATGGCTTGCGAAGGGCAGGTTCCCGGCCCGGGATCCTGCCCTTTTCCGTAACGAAGGGAGGCGACGGGTATGCGCGATTCAGTAAAGAGACTTAAGGTTCAGCTTGTTGGAGCGGCGTTGACCGTCGTCGTCTCAGCGGTGGCGCTTTCTGCAACTACCTACGCATGGTTTGTCTCCAATAATAGAGTCCATGCAACTACGAGCACTATTTCCGCTCAAGCGAATGGTATGGTGCTGCAAATTGCTCAGGGCAAAAATATTAACCATGACGGTTCGGATAAGCAGACCACTGCCAGCTCGGCTGGCCATGAAATCAGCCCTTCATCGACCAACGATGCTCAGTCTTGGTTCGTTCCCAAGTCCTGGCAGGGAACTAATGTCTCCGGTTACCAGAAGGCCAGCACAGATGTTGGAGGCAAGTACACGCTGACGAGCGGCACCGATTCCTATTACGCCTATGTCGCCGCTGACTACACCCTCTACACCGTGACGAATACCGGCATCGCGGATGTTTATCTCGACGGCACGAATCCCGTCACCGTCAAGCCTTCCGGCAACGTAACGAATGAATGGTTTAACAAAATCAAGGGTAGCCTGCGCGTTGGCATTGTTATTAACGACGAGCTTAAGGTCGTTTATGCTCCCGTTGAACCTTCGACTACTGAGCATGGCAACGATGCCTCCTCAACGATTGGTTGGAGTTGCGTCGCATCCGAAGGAACGACGACCCAAGCGCCGTCGTACGCGCATATTACCGGCACGACCCTAACTGACCAGAGCGGCGGCGATTGGGCCGCTACCGGATCGGGCGGCTCTTATTCCAAACCTGCTGGAGCAAATCCGCGAGCCATCGCGAAGAACGTTGGCTACAACGGCACGAATATGAAGATCGTCATCTGGATGGAAGGCACCGATTCCGACTGTCAAAACTGGTCCGAGCAGGGCAAGAACACCACTGCTCCGACCTTTGACGTAACGGTCAGCTTGGTCGGTATCGTTCCTGATTCCAAGTAGGGCTAAGCCATTAGCTAGATTTGTCTGATAGGGGCCGCTTCAACCGAAGCGGCCCCTTTCTTGTGCGGTGGCTTTGCGCAAAACGGTTGCTCATGAGCCCGCGTAGATCGGCGATAATGTGGGGAACTGTTCTTCCTGGAGGTTCCTTATGGACGGCATCGCTTCTAGTATTCCGCTGATTGCTCGGCCGAGTTTCGACAACGCTTGCAGCTTTGTGCCGTCCGAATATGTCCAGGCCTGGGAGTGGTTCTTGCGTGAGGAGCAGCGTGGCGGCCTGTGGGACAAGCTCCCGCATCGCACCAATGCCGATAGCCCTCAATATCCCTTTCGCCTGACGATTGATTCCGAGCTCTTTCCGGTGTCGCGCGATTCGGGCATCTTCTGGCCTGGTCGCGAGCGCGTTAAACATCCGCGTGAGAAAACCTTCGCCCTTTCGGTGCACAATTCCAAGCGCGGTGCCTATCCCGATGTTCCGCCGCTCTATCTTGAGGACGGCACGTGGGTGCTCAAGTACTCGTCGCAAAGTGCTTCGGTCGAAAACTGGCGCGACCAGGACTACAACCAAAAGATGATCAACTGCATGGAGTGTGGCGTTCCCGTTGGCGTGTTCTTTGCAACGAGCGCTGGCTACAAGGTGCTGGGCCTAGCGTTCGTCGAGCGTTACGAGCCTGAGAACAGCTGGTTTGTACTGCATGGTCCTGTCCATAAAGGTGGACCCGACGCGCGCTTTTTCCCCGATATGAGCTACATGAAGGATGCTCCGGTTGCGGCGGAGTTTTCCGGCGCTCCGGCGAGCGACGATGAAAAGGCTCGCTATGCGCTGCGCCGCGAGCGAATCGGCCAGCAGCGCTTTCGCACGCAGCTCTTTGAGGCCTATACCGGTCGATGCGCCGTCTCGGGTTGCAATGTTAACGAAGCGCTCGAAGCTGCGCATATTGAGAACTACTCGGGTCCTAAGTCGCAGGTTGTCAGCAACGGCATTCTGCTGCGCCGCGACCTGCACTCGCTGTTCGACGCCCATCTGATTTCGTTTGAGTTGGTGCGCGGCGACTATCAACTATGCGGATCGTACCTTCTGCGGCATACGGATTATGCGACGTTTGCGGGCTCGGTGTTGCGCGAGCCGGACGAACATTGCTTGCGTCCCAACGCTCGATTCCTCGAGGCTCATCGCGCCGAGTTCGATTTCTCGGAATCGCGGCGTCGGGCGGAGGGCGTTGCTCCGTATTAGTCGGCTGTTGCCCGTCGCAACCCAATCATGTCGATTGACCGGATCGCGCCGCGCCACAGCAAGAGCCGTCCGATCCTGCCATCCTCTCCTCAGCAGGCAAAACAGGAAAGGGGAGGCCATGGGGTGGCGAAGCGATATCGCGCGCGGCGCATACGGAAACTTACCGCGCACTCTGATGGATCGGAGCTTATTTCCGCTCGTCGAGGCTAACTGCAGCCAAATCTGTCTGCCCTGCCCTCGCTGCGGTGCAGGCCTCCCATGCCTAGACATCAACTTCATCGACGCCCGCGACAAGCGCGCCGCCGACCCGCGTGCTCGAACGGGTCTGCGTTTTCCGGTCTATCCTCAACAATGCCCAGCCTGCGGATGTGCCATTACCTATGACGATGCCGATGCCTAATCCCCTGCTAGCGAGCGAGGATTTTTGGACGTTTGAAAACTGAGGGTGGATAATCTCCCGTTTTTGGGCTGAAAAGCTGTCGAAAATGGGAGATTATCCACCCTCGAGCAAAGCTGCCGGGTACTTCTGCCTCTGGGCGGTAGCTTGCTGCCAGAAGTGCTCACCGGTCCCCAAGCTTGGGGTTATAGCTTACGGACAGGCAACTCATCTACCTGCGTATACTCGATTTTCGAGGAAATCTGGACTCGATTTTCGAGCTTTGCCCTACAGGTAAATCCCCTCGCATAGGGTCTTGTGGAACTGGGTGTGGTGGTCGCGTGCCCAGGTAAAGAGCGCCTGGTCAAAGTTGTCCTGAGCGGCGGGGATGCCAAAGACGCCGGCGACTTCCACGCGCACAAACTCCAGCGCGGGCAGTTTGTTGATGGCCGTGAGCGCAAACGGCGACGTGGGCTCCTCGAACAGGTAATGGCTGCCTTGCAGCGCGCCGCAGGCGGTGCAGGTGCTGGCGAGCGATACGGTCTTGGTGGTGCGCGACGTTACGGGCTTGTAGCCGCAGCGCTCGCGCAGGTAGTCGCGGATCTCGGCCGGCACGCAGCCCAGTGCGGGGACGATGGCTATGGCGTTGGCGCGGGCGGTGTCGATCGCAATGTGGCCCGCATCGACCATGGCGGGCGCAGTGCTGGGCGCAGCCTTGCTGCCCGAGTCCTCGGCCACCCGATACGGAATGCCAAAGGCCGCGACCGTCGTCTGCTCGTGGCACTTCCAACATTCGCGCTTGCCCAGCACCAGGTAGATGTAGGGCGTGCTGGGGTCGGAGCGATCCACGCCGGGCAGCCACGCGGCAAAGGGCTCGGGGTTGACGCCATCGGGCACGTACCAGATCTTCTTGACCCGGTCCCACTTGGCGCCCAGGGCCTTGGCCTCGTCTTTGTACGAAAAGGGAACATCGAGCTCGGTGCGCATGGCGGCTCCTTTGTGCGGCTTGCGGTGCATTGGTTTCAAGGATACCCCAGCGGTGGATAGTCGATGCGCGCGGATTGGCCTGGCGGGATTTAAGCTGGTGGTCGGCGCTGTTTGCTGTAGTGGCGGGGCGGCTGAGACGCGGCGCGTGGCCTCCGGGCGAGCGCCTCGACCACCCGAGAAGTCGCGGACCGTTTTGGCGAGGACGCGCCGTCAAGCAAACGGGCAAGTAAATGGTCAGCTTTTGGTCAGTTGAGCGGCAAGCTTGCCAAAAGCTTGACGGATTTACATTTAGACGTCGGCGAATGAGCACTTTGAATGCGTCGCGGCAGACTATTGCCGGTCGTTTGACGAAAACTTGTCGGGGCTGCTGCTTGCCGCCGATGCACATGCTATCTTCGCGCCATGAGCTACTTTATCGTTTCACATAACGCTGCGTTGGCGCTTTTGGCGCACCTGCCGAACCCTCGATTTGGGGATTCGGAACCAGAGGTCGTGTCGATTGCGGGCGCCTGCGCGCTGTCGGACCAAGAGGCGCAGGACTTTATCGATCGCTATGACCTGGGGATCCAAGCGCTGGATCTGCTGGTGCCGTCGCGCGCCGACCGTCGGCGGAGCAAGCACGTTAAGACGCACCTGTGCACCAACGAGCTCCCGGCGGGCTCGTTTATCTCGCTGGGCCACTGGATGGGCGGCCTGGATGCGTATGTGTGCTCCCCCGAGCTGGCGTTTGTGCAGGCTGCGCACGACAGCTCTGCGGCCGAGGCCATCTATGCCGGCTATGCCATGACATCGAACTACCGGTTGGATAACCTTGCGCCCGGTGGGGTGACAAGCAGGGATGGGGGCATGCGCGATAGCAGGCTCACGACCAAGGAGCTCATTGCGGCGTACCTTGACCGGGCGTCAAAGGTGAGAGGTGTCGCCAAGGCGAAGGCGTTGCTTCCGTACGTGGAAGAGGGCTCGCGGTCTCCAAGGGAGTCGGGGCTTTGCATGTTTATGTCGCTGCCTGCGCATTACGGCGGGCTTGCGCTGGGCAAGGCCGAGCTGAACAAGAAGTACTTCATTCGTGACGGTTACAACGATGGGCGTAACCACAAACTGCGCGTGTTGGAGCGCACGCCCGACATAACGCTTACGGCGAAAGCAGAGGTGGGCCTGGATAAAGTAAGGGCTGGCTTGCTGCCCGAGGTGCTTACCGCGCTGGTCGATTACGACAGCGACGCTATCCATGATGGAAGCGAAAAAATCCACAAGGATGCCGAGCGCCGCAACGAACTGCAGATGCTCAATGGGGTCGCGTACTTTACGGTGACGACTGACCAGGCGAGCGACTACGAAAAGCTCGTTCGCCTGTGCGAACGCATTCGGCGCAAGCTGCATCGGAATAAGCGACCTATCTTTAACAGGCCCATGACGGAGGAGCAGCGATATCTTGCCCTTGCGCGCGTCGAAACGAAGCGGTTTAAGCTTTGGCAAACCGTCATCGACGCGCATCGGCATTGGTAGAGGCGGTTGTTGGTCGTGGGGGCTAACGGCCTTATTTCCAGGTCTAATACTTTTCCGCGAAGTGAACGAGTCAAAACGGGCCCCCGAAGCATCGACACTTTTGGTGACTCGTTTCCTGCAGTTTTGCCATTGGGATCCTGCGGTTTTTGGCTTCGAAAAGTGTGCATGCTTCGGGGGTCCAAATAAGCTCGTTCACTTCGCGGAAAAGTATTAGACCTGACTATAGGAAGGTTGTCCGGATGTGGCATCGAGGCCCATCCAGGCCCGGTTGAGGCGGTCGCCAAGACTGTTTGGGCGACTGTGGTCTTGGTTGGGGTGGCCCCCGGTGTTGTCGAGATCACTTTTGGCTCGGTTGGTGTGGTTGTCGACGGCGCGGAAGCGGCTTTGGGCTTGGTTGGGGTGGTTGCTGGCGTTGTTGAGGCGGCTTTGGGTGCCGCGCCGTCCTCTTGGCTTGGCGGCGTAAAACAAAACAGCTCAGAGGCGAAGCCTCTGAGCTGCGAACATTTGGTGGGCGTTAGAAGATTTGAACTTCTGACCTCTTCCGTGTCAGGGAAGCGCTCTCCCCCTGAGCTAAACGCCCGATCAAGGGTGCGCGAGTGCGCAGGGAATAATATAACGGAGCTCCCACCCGGTGGCAAGAACTATTTTAAAAAACTGGTGAATTGTGGCCCCATCGGAGCCTGTCGCAGCGCGAACAGCACACGAAAAGTCGCGTTTGTACCCCCGATGAACTGCACGTTCGCGTAAAATAATGCCCATTATGGGCAAATGATGTCCAGGTAGTTTGCAACATGGCATCTGGGGGAGGGGCATGTCGGACGCGCGCTCGCTGCGAAAACAGTTCAATCGCATGCTCGCCACGCTGCTGGTGGCCCTTGCCGCTGCCGGAGCCGTAACGTATGCTTGGTACATCTACAACGCCAACCGCCACATCACCGATGTCAAGATGGCCGCCGGCACGGGCGTTACCTTCCTTATCTCCAACGAGTACGACGGCGAATACAAAACCAACGCCGGTCTGAGCTTTTCGGGCCTGCTCGATCCCGTCTCGACCGACAATGTGCTCAACGGCTTCCAAAAGGTAACGGGCTTTACCGGCGGAACCACCCAGGACTCGCTCTTTGCCAGCATGTTTGGCGCCGCCGAGCATTCCGACTACTACAAGACCTCCCTGTACCTGGCCACCAACTCGGCCGCGACCGATGTGTACCTGTCGGGCATCGACTTTACCGAGCAGGACCCGGCAAGCCCCATCTCCACCGCCCTGCGCGTGGGCCTGGTTACCTATGCTCCGGGGCAGGGCGACACCGTTACGGGGCAGTACATCTTTGAGGTCTCGGGCGAGCACAATCCTCAGACGCGCTACAACACACTCGACGGCAAGGATGCCGGCGAGAACGAGCAGAATCACCTGGTGCTCGACAGCACCCGCTCCGATGGAACAACAGTTCATTTTGACCAGCTGACCAGCGCAAATTTCTGCGACTACAACGAAGACACCGGCATCGTGAGCCTCAAGGAGGCCACGACCAAGATCTGCAGCCTGCCCGCCGCTGCCAAGGGCACCAACCGCAGCACGCCCGTGCGTGTGGATGTGTACGTGTGGTTGGAAGGCTGCGACCCCGACTGCACCAACAACCTGGCCGCCACCAGCCTGCAATCGCTGGCGCTGCGCTTTGCCGGCAAGCGTTCGTAAGGGGGCCGGATATGAGTGCATCGAACATCAAAGACATCCTAAGCTCGCGCCGTCGCATGGTTGCCGCGGCCGCATGGATGCTGGTGCTGGTGGCCGCCCTGAGCGTCGCCACCTACGCCTGGTTTAGCAACTCGCGCTACACCAACGTGACGCCCGTGGCGCACACGGTAAGCGACGAGAGCTCCGACCTGCAGATTGGCCTTTCGGCCAAAGGACCCTGGGACACGACGGCAACGCTTGCCGCCGCCGACAAGACACTCTATCCCATCTCGACGGCAGACCTTTCCCGCTTTTGGCGCGGCACGTTCCAAAACGCCGCCGGCATCACGACCGACTACGCCGACTGCACCGCGCAGCTGGACGACTACGCCCTTTCGGGCACGCTGTACCTTAAGGGTAGCGATAGCGCGCTCAACGTGTATCTGTATCAGGGCCAGATGAGCGTGACGAGCGATCCGCAGCTGCTGGCCGCGCTGCGCCTGGGTCTGGTCATTACGACCCAGTCGGGCACGCAGACGCATATCTTTACCTGCGATGACCTGGGCAACACCGCAGGCGCCACCAGTAGGCGCACCACCGCGCAAGACGGCGTGGTTGCGGCAGCCGGCGCCTCGGGCTGGATCTACACCGCCGATCCCGCACGCGCCATAAGCGCCTACAGCATGGACGGCACCGGCGACACGCCCACGGCGCGCGCAGGCGTCACGCCCATCTGCACGCTGGCCGCCAACGAGGTGGCAAGCGTTCGCTACGTTGTGTACATGGAAGGCTGCGACGCCAATTGCATCGACGAGGCCCAGGCCCGCGATGTGGTGCTGCAGCTTGCTTTTGCCGCGGCCAAGGCATAAGGGGGCGAATCGTCATGGAAGATAAGCAGCACATGCCAGCAGATAGCCGCGAGACCAAAACCGAGGGCACGAGCCCCGCGGTCCCCTCCAGCGCGGTCGCCGAGCGCACACGCCCTGAGGGCGCCGCCGCCCGCCGTCACGCCCGTCGCGCGCGTGCCTACATCGCGCTCGTTATGGTGGCGCTCGCCGCCACTTTGGGCGCCGCGACCTACGCCTGGTTTACCAGCAACATGAAGGTCAACACCAACTCGGTGAGCGTGCACAGCGACACGTCCAAGCTGGTGCTGGAGTTGGGCGATGCCGATCGCGGCAACTGGTCGCAGCAGGGCGATGCGTCTCTGGCCTCCACCGCGAGCGGGGCCGTGACGCTCTACCCGGTCTCGACCTTTGACCTCAACGGCTTTGCTGCCTGCGCGCAAAACAACTCAGCCGGCGATGCCACGGTGTTTGAGCAGGCAAAAGACAACGGCTCCACGTTTTATCACGGCTGGATCGACCTGCGCCCCATCATTACCGGAACGGGCGCCGGCAAAGTAAAGGGCAGGGTCAGCTTGTATCTGGCCGAATCGCTGGTTCCGCAGGGGGCCGATGCCGAGCTGCTGCGCGCAGCTCGCGTGGGCATTAAGATCTCGAGCGGCAATCAGGTGCTTGCCGCCAACATCTTTGAGCTCGACAGCTCCGACGGCGGCCATCGCGGCGAGCATCCCACGACCGCCCCAGCTGGCCTTGCCGGCTACGCCGATGGCATGCTGCTGGGCTGGCAAAACGGCCAGCTCGCTTGCGGTGTCAACGTGACACAGGACCCGGCCGCCTTTACGCTGGACACGAGCGAGACGGCCACGCGCCCGCAAAACGCGCTCGCCACGCTGGGGCTTGGCCAGACCTATCGTCTGGACATCTATTACTACATCGAGGGCACCGACCCCGATAGCGCCGACTACCTGCATCAAGACCCGGGCACCCTGCACCTGGCGCTCTTTGCGACCCTGGACGGTGAGTAGCCATGACGCGTAAGCAACCCGCCGCCAGCTGCACGCCCGCCACCGGCAAGCCCGCCGGCGCCGCCGCGCCCGCCGACACCGACCTGCGCCGCAAGCTCACCACCACTGTGGTTCTGGTGCTGTTTGCGCTGGTGGCGATAGCCATGGCAACGTTCGCCTGGTTCTCAATCGCCGATAGTGCCAAGACCCGCATGCTCATGATCGACGCCAACGCCGACGGCTCGCTGCGCTTTGACCTGGACGAGCACGCCACCTTCGACGAATACGTGCACAGTCTGGGCTTTGACCGGATCTCGGCACGTATCGCCAGCGAAAAGGGCGTGGACATCGATGCATCCAGGCTCAAGCCCGTCACCACGAGCGACTACCAGACTTTTACCTTCGAGGACGGCTCCACCGCCGATCCCGCGACCGGCGCCTACCTGGAGTTCACGCTGCACTTTATGAGCAGTACGGACCTGCGCGTTCGCCTGACCGGGCAGGACGGCGACGGTGGCGCGTCCGGCACGCGATTTAGCTCCGACACGCAGGGCATGGCCAGCGCCATGCGCATGAGCTTTACCGCCGACGGTCACACCTGGGTCTACAACCCCAACGGAGGCGGGGGCTCGTCTGGTGCGGCCACCGTCTTTGGGCTTGACTCGGGAGTAGCGAACGCGGCCAGCGACATGTTCGACCTAATAAAAGATACGGACAAGCCGGTAACCGTTCGCATATGGCTCGAGGGAACGGACCCAAATTGCACTAATATGCTAAAGGGAGCTAACTATTCGGTTTCGATGCGCTTTGAGGGCATCGAGGAACAGTAGATATGCACGGCGGCCATCGGGCCGCGCACGACCTAGTCAGACACGGTAGTAAGGGACATCATGCAATCTGTTAAAAAGGCCGCATCCATCGCACTGAGCGTCGTCATGTGGATCATCATCCTGGTGGCGGCCCTGTACGCGTTTACCACGCTCGCCACGCGCGAGGACGGCAGCGTCTCGGACATCGCCGGCTTCACCCCGCTCGCCGTACAGTCCGACTCCATGGCGCCCACGTTTAACAAGGGCGACCTCATCGTCATCAAAAAGTGCGACATCTCCAAGCTCGAGGTGGGCGACATCGTGACGTTCCACACCATTATCGACAACGAGTACGCGCTCAACACGCACCGCATCGCCGCCATCGACGAGGTCAACGGCATGCGCAGCTTTACCACCAAGGGCGATAACAACGACGTGGCCGATTCGCACATCATCAGCGACGGCGACATCGTGGGCAAGTACGTGTTCGCGCTGCCGCAGATGGGCAAGGTCATGGACTTCCTGTCCAGCTCCATGGGTTTCCTCATCGTAATCGTGCTGCCCATGCTGCTGTTCTTTATCTACCAGGTGTATCACCTCATCGTGGTCGGCATGAACCTCAAGCGCGCCATGGCCGAGGAGGACCGCCTGGCCGCCGCGGCTGCCATCGTGGATGCCGAGGGCAAGGGCGCTGACGCCACCATCACCGCCGATAACGCCGCCGAGCAGCTCGCCCAGGCCGAGGCCAAGCTCGAGGAGGCCCGTCGTCTGAAGGCCGAGGCCGAGGCGGCGATGAACGCGACCAAGCAGGAGGATACCGACGGTGAGTGAGTTTCTGGGATTTGCCTGGGAGCTGCTGGCAAAGGTCGTCTACAACGTCGTTGCCGTTGTGAGCTCCATCCTTAACCTGCTGGTGTTTGGCTGGGTTGAGTACTTCAACATCTTTATGACCTACTTCACCACGTTTGACCTGGTGGGCAAGATCGGCGCGATCATTCTGTTTGCCATGCTCATCGCGGTCCCCGTGCTGATCGTGGCCATTCTGGTCCACCGCTACCGCATCAACCGCCGTCTGCATCGCGACGATACGTCCAACAAGGCGCTCTATCGCGAGATCGGCCGCCTGAACAAGCAGGTACTCGACCTCATGGACGAGAAGAACAAGCTGCTGGCGCTCAAGGTCAATGCCATGGGCGGTACCAAGCAGATTCCGTACGTGGGCGCCTCGGCCCTGGCCGACGACCACCTGCCCACGGTGGGCAACGTGGTGGGCGCCGCTGCAGGTGCCGGCACGGGTGCCGGCGCGGGCGAGGGCGCCACGGCCGCCGTGGTGTCGGGCAACGCGTCGCTCGCGCTTGATGGCGAGGGCGTCAAGGACGCCGCGGCCGCCATGGCCAAGGCCACCGTTGAGGCCAAGACCCTTGCCGAGGAAAAAGAAATCGCCCAGGCCAACCGCTTCCCCAAGCTGTCCCTGGTGGACCTTAAGTACCGCGACTGGGAGTCGCCGGTCTACGACGATGCCATCTCGCTGGAGGACTTTGTCGACAGCTTCCGCGCGTTTGCGTGCAGCCAGATGAAGCTCTACTACACGCCCGAGATCATCCGCCGCTTTGTGGCCGGCATGGCCGCCTCCAAGCTGCTGATCCTGGAGGGCATCTCGGGTACCGGTAAGACGTCGCTGCCCTACAGCTTTAGCCGTTACCTGGACAACCCCGCGACCATCGTGTCTGTGCAGCCGAGCTTTCGCGATCGCACCGAGGTGCTGGGCTACTTTAACGAGTTTTCCAAGCGCTTTAACGAGACCGAGTTCCTCCGCGCCGTGTACGAGGCGGGCCTTCGCCAGGACCCGTCTATGATCGTGCTCGACGAGATGAACCTCGCCCGCGTGGAGTACTACTTTGCCGAGATCCTGTCGGTGCTCGAGATGCCCAGCCACGACGAGTGGGTACTCGATCTGGTCCCCACCCGGTGGGCCGCCGACCCCAAGGCTCTGCACGACGGCAAGCTCACCATCCCCGACAGCCTGTGGTTCATTGGCACGGCCAACAACGACGACTCCACCTTTACCATCACGGACAAGGTGTACGACCGTGCGATTCCCATCGAGCTCAACGAGCGTGCCGACGCGTTTGAGTGCGAGCCGCACGAGCGCGTGCACGTGACGGCCGAGCATCTGCAGTATCTGTTCCAAAAGGCCAAGGTCGAGTACGTGATCGACGAGGAGCTGCTCCAGAAGATGCATAAGCTGGACCAGTACCTGCAGACCCGCTTTAAGCTGGCGTTTGGCAACCGTATCATCAAGCAGATGTACGACTTTATCCCCGTGTACGTGGCGTGCGGCGGCACCGAGCTGGGCGGCATGGACTACATCATCGCCCGCAAGGTGCTCAAGAAGTTTGAGTCCATGAACGTGAGCTTTGTGCGCGACGAGATGAAGGGCCTGATCGAGTACATCGAGAAGACCTTTGGCGAGGGCGGCTTGCCCGATTCCGTCATGTATCTGCAGCGGATCCAGAACTTCTACTAATGCCGTAAGCGCGGGGCGTGGGACAAGACAATCAGTAGCGTTTGCCCTGTGTGGTGTCGCCACGCCCCTTACCGATCGATCCAACCTATGGAGTAACCCATGTCCGAGACCATTCAGGACCTCTATACCAGCTTCTCCGAGCAGATGGAGCCCATCCAGGAGGACAGCCGCTACTTCCGCTATCTGTTTGAGATGGCGCAGGCCTCGGGCACCACGATCGAGCAGCAGCGCGAGGAGCTCGTCAAGGTGGTGGACGAGGAATGGATTAGCATGATCGAGGACTCGCTCGACGCCATCAACACCATTATCGAAAAGCCGCGCCGCTTCATCACCACCGAGGAAGAGGTGGTGCCGGTCTCGCTTGCCAAAAAGATCAGCGCCGACAGCGTCCGTCATCTGAGCCAGAACACGCAGTTCCTGGCGCCGAGCGACGATGGCGGCGTCCATCCCACGCGCATCCTCAACGTCAATACCGTCGAGACGTACGACCTGTACGAGAACCGCTTTATCTACCATCTGATTCAGCGTCTGCTGACGTTTGTAGATAAGCGCACCGACGTGATCTTTTGGTCTACGGGCAACGAGATCCGCAACCGCTTTAAGATGCACAGTAAGATCGACGACGCGTACGAGGAGATCGAGTACAACGTCGAGATGACGGTCAAAAACCGCCAGAGCTTTGCCGAGAACGACGCCGACAACATGGACGTCTTTATGCGCATCGACCGCGTGCGCCGTCTGGTCATGGCGCTGCGCGGCGCGTCATTCTGCCAGATCATGAACGGCTGCAGCGCGGTCCGCAGCCCCATTCAGCGCACCAACCTCATCATGAAAGACCCCAACTACCGCAAGTGCTACCAGCTGTGGCAGTTTATGGAGCGCTACGACAAGGTGGGCTACAACATCGACGTGCAGCAGCAGGCGCTGGCGTTCGATGACGAGTACATGGTGCAGATGTACACCAACCTCATCAACAACTACACCGTCTTTAAGAGCCTGACCGACGACGAGCGCAACCTGCAGGAGCTCGAGAGCGTGCAACACGCGCCGGTGGCGCCCAAGTTTATTAAAGAGATCAAGGAAGAGCAGGTCGATAGCCCCGACCTGCCCGACGTCGAGGTCCGGCGCGTGTTTGTGGAGGAGGTCACGCAGGCCCAGCTCGATGCCGAGCAGGCGCTGGCCGAGGCGCGCGAGCAGATCGAGGAGCTGCAGGGGCAGGTCAAGTCTTGGAAGGTTCAGGCCCATGCGCTGACCGACGAGCGCGACGACCTGGCCGACGAGCTGGACGAGGCAAAGACGCGCGAGCTGGCGTTGACGCAGCGCGCGCAGATTGCCGAGGCTGATGTAGAGGAACTACGCGCTTCGCTGGAGGATGTCGAGGCCGGCAAGAAGGCTGCCGAGAATGCTGCCGTTGAGGCGCGCTCGACCGCGGCGGCCCAGCTTGAGCAGATGCGTGCCGAGGCCGATGCCGAGGTCTCAGTCGCCCGCGCCGACGCAGATGCTAGGGTCGCGGCTGCCGAGCAGACTGCTGCCGAGCAAGTCGCGCGGGTCAAGAGTGAGTCTGCCGCAGCCTTGGCTGCCAAGACAGCTGCCGACGCTGCCGAGCTGCAGGCCGCCAAGGACGCCGCCGCAGCCGAGCTTGCCGGCGTGCGCGAGGCGTCTGCCAAGGAGCTCGCCGAGGTGCATGCCAAGCTGGACGCCGCCAAGCTGCAGATCGAGGAAGTGCGGCTGGCGGCCGAGCGCGATGCCCGTGCCGCGCAGGAGACTGCCGACGTCGCCGCGGCCGAGGCGGAGCAGAAGCTCGCCGACACCGTTGCCGCGGCCGAGGAGAAGGTTGCCGCCGCCCAGCAGGCCGCCGATGCTGCGATCGACGCCGCCCGTGCTGCCGCCGATTCTGCCGTTGAGCAGGCTACGGTGGATGCCAGCGAGAAGGTCGCCGCTGCCGCTGCCGAGCGCGATGCCGCCGCGCGTGCCGCCGAGGAGGCTCGTGCCGACGCCGACGCGCGTATCGCTGCAGCTGAGCTCGAGGCGGGGGAGCGTATTGAGCAGGAACTCGCCGCCGCCAAGGCCGCGCACGAGCGCGAGCTCGAGGCCGCCCGCGCGGAGATGCAGCAACGCTTGGACTTGTTGGCACAGGAGCTGGAGCAGTCCGAGCGCGATCGCGCCCGCGCCGAGCGCCGTGCCGAGGGCAACAGCCTGTCGCGCTATCTGCTGGCTCGCTTGCGCGGAGAGGCCGCCGAGGGCGATGTCGCCACGACCGTTGAGGGAGATGAGACCGACGTTTCGGCATCTGACGCCACTGACGTCGAGCCTTCCGCAAAGGACGCCGACAAGTGATGAAGCATGTGCTCCGCGCGATCAACGTGCTGGCGACCGTGGTGATTCTCGTCGCCTTTGTGGTGCTGCTGCGCACGGTGTTCACGCCCGCTGGTGAGATCCCCACCATCATGGGCTATGGCTTTATGCGTACGCTGACCGGCTCGATGGAGCCGGCGATTCCCGTGCATTCGTTTATCGTCGTCGATACCGACAACAGCCAGGCCTACCAGGTCGGCGACATCATTACCTTCCATTCGTCCGATGACGCGCTGGAGGGTTCGCTCAACACGCATCGCATCGTTGCCGTGGAGGATGCGGCCGACGGCACGCCGGTCTACCACACCAAGGGCGATGCCAATCCGGTCGAGGATGCTGCGCCCGTGCCCGCCGCCGACGTGGTGGGGCGCGTGGTCTTTGTCTCGGCGGGGCTGGGCGTGGTGGTCTCGTTGCTCACCAATCCGCTGCTGTTCTTTCCGCTTATCGTGGTGCCGCTGATCGTGCTGCTGGTGCTCGAGATTCGCCATATGGTCAAGACAACGCAAGAGGTGGCACGCGCCGAGGACGAGGCCGCCCTGCGCGCAGCCGTGGAGCAGATTCGCGAAAAACGTCGCCGCGAGCAGGAAGGCCGGGACAGTGCCAAGGACCCAGGCGATGACGATCGTGCCCAGGGGCGTGCGGAAGCCGACCCCGACGCCCTCGACGATTCCAACCACTCGGCATAGCACGTCTGTGCCTTTCGTCCCTGCAAATTGGACGCCCGTAGATGTTCCGAATCGTCTGCTTTTCCATACCAATATTCGTGCTACAGTTTGAGCGCTTTGTTGCCAATTGATTTCGGGGAGTGGAATGGAACAGGAGCGCTCAGCTCAGCGTACACGCGAAAAGGCTTCGGTACCGATGACGGCGGCGTCCGATTTTGTCGTGCCCGAGGGCACCGATGAGCTCAGCCGCAGCACCCGCCGTGCATGGCGCGATCGCCTCAACGATGCCCAGACGCGCAAGATGATCGTGGGCATGTTGGCTACGCTCGTGGGCGGTTCGTTTTGGGGTTTCTCGGGTACCAGCGCGAGTTTTTTGTTCGATACCTACCATGTCGATACGCTGTGGCTTATGAGCATACGGCAGATTCTCGCCGGCCTGCTCTTTATGGCTGTGGTCGTCACGCGCGACCGTGTGCGCCTGGTCAAGCTTTGGAGGACGCCGGCCGACCGCAAGCAGCTGCTGCTCTTTACCGCCTTTGGCTTGCTGTTCAACCAGTTTTGCTATCTTTCGGCCGTGCGCCTGACGAACGCCGGCACCGCGACGGTGCTCCAGTGCCTGCAGCTCGTTATCATCATGGGCTACATCTGCGTGACCGATCGCCGCATGCCGCGTACTCGCGAAGTCATCGGCATTGGCCTGGCTCTGGGTGGAACCTTTTTAATCGCCACCGGCGGCGACCCCACCAGCCTGAATATCTCGCCGCTTGGCCTGGCAGCAGGTCTTATGTGTGCGGTCAGCGCCACGTGTATGGTGGTGATTCCCGCCAAGATCCTGCCCGAATACGGCAGCTCCATCGTCACGGGCTCGGCAATGCTCACGGCGGGCGTGGTCTCGTGTGTCTTCGTGCAGCCCTGGACGCATATGCCGGCGCTCGACGCTGCCGGCGTCGAGGCGCTCGCGGTGTTCGTGGTTATCGGCTCGTTTTTTGCTTACATGCTCTATATGCAGGGCGTTAAGGACATCGGCTCGGTGCGTGCGAGCCTCATCGGAACTGTGGAGCCGGTTTCGGCGACCATCACCAGCGCCGTGATGCTGGGCACAGTGTTTTTGCCGACCGACCTTATCGGCTTTGCCATGATCATCGTGATGATGTTTCTCACGGTGTAGCTGGTGCCGCCGCCAAGACAGAAAAGGTGTTGTGCCGCATTTTCGCCAATTGATGTCCGTGTCTGGAGTTTAGCTGTCGATGCTCAAAATGCCATAAACTAGTAACGTTATGGACTTTTTCATTGCGACTCAATTGCGAGGATTTCTTTATGGCTGGTAATCACTTTAAGGGCAGCGATAACGGCCGTCCTGCAGTTCCGCCGCGTCCGAACGGGGCTGGTAAGGCCGGCACGCCGGGCGGCGCTGGACAGGGCGGTTCCAGTAAGCGCGTGTCCCCGGGCGAGACGGCGATGTTTACCGCTCTGTACGAGCAGTCTCAAAAGGCGAAAAAGACCGGCCGTGCAAGAGGGAATGTCTTTGCGGGCGGTGCAACCTCCGCGTCGCAGCCGAGCGGGGCTCCTTCGGTACCTGCGAACAACGCAGGTGCTGCCAACGCCGCAAATGCCGCCGGCAACGTTAATGCCGGCAAGGCCGCCAACAATACTCCCTCTGCCGGTGGCGCGGGGCTTACGGGTAACCTTGGCACGATTTACACCGGCGCCTCCGAGACTGGCACGTTCGCCCGCCTGGATGATAGCGGTGCCGAGTTTGCGGGCTCGGGTTCCAAGGAAGATTATTACGATTTTGGCTTGAACTACGGTAGCGACGCTTCGTCGAGTTCGACCTCTGACGGTCTGGTCCGTCATCGCCATCGCAAGGGCGAACGCAAAAAGCGTCACACCGGCGCCATTATTGCCGCTGTAGTCGCGGTGCTTCTCGTTGCGCTTGGCGCAAGCGGCTTTATGCTGCTTAACTCGGCAAAGACCGTAAAGAGTGAAGCGAAGGAGGCCGTCGAGATTGTCGGTGGCCTTAAGGACAAGGTCACGTCGGGCGATTTTTCGACGCTGCCTGACGACGCGAAGAAGATTGATGAGCTTTGCGACAGCATGAAGGCGGAGACCTCGAGCCCGCTGTGGACGGCGGCTTCGTTTATCCCGGTGTATGGCAGCGACATCAATGCGGCCCGCACCATGATCGACGCCCTGTCCGATGTCTCGAGCAATGCGCTGGTTCCCATGGCCGATAACCTTTCGCAGGCCACGCCCGGCAAGCTGTTTCAGGACGGCATGATTAACGTGTCCGCGCTGCAGGCGGTCGCCGATTCGCTTTCCAGCAGCTCGAAGGTGTTCAAGAGCGCCAACGAGAAGATCCAGGGCATTGGCGATACTCATATTTCCCAGGTGACCGAGCTGGTCGATAAGGCCAAGGACGGCTTTGCCACCCTCAACGGCGCGGTTGACGCGGCGGAGAAGGTCGCCCCCGTCCTTCCGCAGATGCTCGGCGCCAACGGCCAGACGCGCAACTACCTTGTGTACGCCATGAACAACGTCGAGATTCGTGCCTGCGGCGGCTTTGGCGGTTCGCAGGGCCTGATTTCGGTCACCGACGGCCAGATGTCGATTGGCGAGTTTGTTCCCCGCATTGGACTCAGCGAGGATGAGGCAGTCGAGAGCGTCGACGAAGAGGATGAGGCGCTGTTCGGCAACCACAGTAACCTGTACAACTCGGGCAATACCTATTCGCCTGATTGGCCCCGCAACTCGCAGCGTGTCGCAGCCCTGTGGAAATCTCAATATGGCCAGGACGTTGACGGCGTCGTGGGTATCGACCCGGTGTTCCTGCAGTATCTGCTGGGCCTGGTCGGTAACGTGTCGCTGCCCGACGGAACGGTTGTCGACGGCACCAACGCCGCAAAGGTCCTCATGCACGATGTGTACTGGAACTATCCGGTCGAGGAGTCGGACGGCATCTTTGCATCCGTCGCCAGCGCTGCCTTCGACAAGATCCTTGGCGGTATCGGCGATGTCGATGTTACGAAGCTTGTCAGCGCCGTTGAGCGCGGTGCCGAAGAGGGCCGCCTGATCGCGTGGATGAAAAACGATGACGAGCAGAACGCTATCAAGGAGATGAACATCGACGCCTCGCTGCCCGATCCGGATGACCCGAGTGAAGATCCCGTTGCCGGCGTTTACTTTAACAACCTGAGCTTCTCCAAGCTCGACTGGTACCTGAATGCCGATACGCAGATTGGCCAGGGCATCAAGAACGGTGACGGCACATGCTCGTATCGCATCACCGTTACCCTGACGAACATCATGACGCAGGAGGAGGCCGGCAAGCTGCCCGACTACGTCGCGGCGAGCGCGCCCGATGCCGCGCGCGACGACGAGCGTCTGAATGTCTCGTTGTTTGCCCCGACGGGCGGCAACATTACTGATCTGACCGTCGAGGGCACCCAGTTTGGTCTTGGCGCCGCTACGTGGCATGGAATCCCCTTCTATTCGGGCACCGTTGACCTGCATGCTGGCGAGACGACGACGATCACATATACGCTGACCACGTCAGCCGAGGCGGGGGACAAGCCGCTTACGCTGCGTCAGGCTCCTACATGCCAGGCGGCTCGCGACAGCGCGTCGGCGTAGGGTTTTTCTGGTAGCGCAGATAATCGAGTACCATTTTGGGGCGGACAGGCAATCTGTTCGCCCCTATTTTGTAAGGAGAGCGCATGAAGTACTTTGGCACCGACGGCTTTCGCGGTGAGGCTAACGTTGGGCTGACGGTAGAGCACGCTTATAAGATTGGCCGTTTTGTGGGCTGGTATTACGGCGCCAACCGCGAGCGCAAGGCGCGCGTCATCGTGGGTAAGGACACGCGTCGCTCGAGTTATATGTTCGAGGCGGCGCTGGTGAGTGGCCTGGTCGCGAGCGGTGCGGACGCCTATATGCTGCACGTGATCCCCACACCGGGTGTAGCGCATCAGACCGTGGAAGGCTGCTTCGATTGCGGCATCATGATCAGCGCGAGCCACAACCCGTTTTGCGATAACGGCATTAAGCTCGTCAATAGCGACGGTTTTAAGATGGACGAGGACGTACTGGAGCTCATCGAGGACTACGTCGATGGCAAGAGCGAGGTGCCGCTGGCCACGGGCAACCACATCGGCGCCACGGTGGACTACATGCAGGGCCGCAACCGCTACATTGCCTCGCTCATCGCCAGCGCGAACTTTTCGCTGCAGGGCGTCAAGATCGGCATCGACTGCGCCAACGGCTCGGCGTCCTCGGTGGCCAAGCCGGTGTTCGACGCGCTGGGCGCCGACGTGCGCGTGATCAATGCCGCGCCTGATGGTTTTAACATCAACGTCGACTGCGGCTCCACGCATATGGAGCGTCTGCAGCGCCACGTGGTGGAGCAGGGCTTGGACGTGGGCTTTGCCTATGACGGCGATGCCGACCGCTGCCTGGCCGTGGACGAGCGCGGCCGCGTGGTCGATGGCGACCAGATCCTGTACGTGTGCGGCGTGTACCTGAACAAGCACGGTCGCCTTTCGGGCGGTACCGTGGTTCCGACGATTGCCAGCAACTTTGGCCTGATCAAGTCGTTGGAGCTTGCCGGCCTAAGTGCCGTGACCAGCGGTGTGGGCGACCGCCACGTGTATGCCAAGATGCGCGAGGGCGGTTACAGCCTGGGCGGCGAGCAGACGGGCCATACGATCTTTGGCGATATCGAGCGCACGGGCGACGGCATTATGACCTCGCTGCGCGTGATGGAAGTGATCCGCGCCGAGCGCGAGACGCTCTCGCAGCTCACGGCTCCGTGCAAGCTGCTACCGCAGGCGCAGGTGGCCGTGCGCGTGGCGGACAAGGACGCCGCGCTCGAGAACATGGGCGTGCAGAACGCCATCGCCGAGGCCGAGGCTGCGCTGGCAGGCGAGGGCCGCGTGCTCGTACGCAAGAGCGGAACCGAGTCGGTTATCCGCGTGCTGGCCGAGGCGTCCGACCAAGCATCCGCCGATGCCGCCATGAAGCGCATCGCCAACGCACTCGAGGCTCTGTAGTTACGCGGTTTTACCAAACCGCGTAACTGCTCGACGCTGCAAACGCCCCTAAGCGGCAATCTGACGTTCAATTTCAAGGGCGCGACCAGAAGGTTAGCGCCCTTTCATTTCACGTCACCTTGCTCGCTTAGGGTCGTTTTCGCTGACGTTGCCAAGACATTGGCGTCAACATAGTTGGCGTTGGCGATGGCGTGCTGGTCAATCCTTACAGCTCGTACAGTGTGGTGAACTTGTCCTGCAGGTAGCTGCAGTAGTAGCGGGCGTCAAAGGCCATGCCGCAGGCGCCCTTGATGAGTTCCGGCGCGTCTTTGGCGCGGCCCCACTGCCAAATGTGCTCGCCCAGCCAGGCGCGGACGGGCGCCAGATCGCCGCTCGCGCAGGCACCGGTAAGGTCGACGCCGTCGCGGCACATGGCCGGCACAAACATGGCATCGTAGGCGCTACCCAGCGCATACGTGGGGAAGTAGCCAAACGAACCGCCGCTCCAATGCGTATCCTGCAGGCAGCCGTGCGTGTCGTCGGGAACGGGAATGCCCAGGTACTCGTCCATAAAGCGGTTCCAAAGCGCGGGGATGTCCTTGGCCGCAGCCTCGCCGGCAAACAGCATACGCTCAATCTGGTAGCGCACCATAATA
The DNA here is from genome assembly GCF_003436395.1 of Collinsella sp. TM06-3. Lineage (NCBI taxonomy): Bacteria > Bacillati > Actinomycetota > Coriobacteriia > Coriobacteriales > Coriobacteriaceae > Collinsella > Collinsella sp. TM06-3. The sequence continues at coordinate 41,040 of NZ_QSPG01000014.1, forward strand.
TGCAGCGGATAGGTGAGCTCGTCGGCCTCGGTGCGGATCAACGACGGCTGCGCGATGTTCACGGCGCGGTAGAGCGTGTCTTCGTCGACGTCGCCGTAGACCTCGGGCGCGTGACGACGCAGCACCTCGAGCAGCGGGCCCATAAAGGCGCGGCTGCGACCCACGGTGTTCTCGAAAAAGCGGCTCTGGCTCTCGTGGATGCCCATGGAGGTGCCGCCCTCCAGGCAGGTGCGCGCGTAGGCGGGATTGACGCCCAGCTCGTACATGGTGTGCCCCGCCTCGTGGATGATGCTGTAGACGTTGGAGATGCAGTCGTCCTCGTAGATGTGCGTCGCGATGCGCGCATCACCCACGGCAAAGCCCTCGCTAAACGGATGCTCGGTAAAGGCAAGCGTGGTGTCGTCCAGGTCCAGGCCGACAAGCTTCATAAGGTCGAAGCTCATGGCGCGCTGGGCAGCCTCGGGCACGTGGGCGTGCAAAAAGTCGGCAGCCGGCTGCTGGCCGCGCTCGCCGATGGCGTGCACGAGCGGCACGACCGTGGCCTTGACCTCGTCGCAAAACGCGTCGAAGCTCTTGGCGGAAAGGCCGCGCTCGTACTGGTCGAGCCAAACGTCGTATGGATCGCGCTTGGGGTCCATGAGCTCGGCCTGATGCTTAAGTTGGGCGACGATTCTATCCACATAGGTCTCAAAGCTCGCCCAGTCGTTGGCTGCCTTGGCCTTGCGCCACACGGCGTCCGCCTCGCAGGTGAGCCTGGTCCAGGCCTCGGCTTCTTCGGTGGGGATGGCACTGGCCTCACGTTGATCGCGGCCGAGCACACGGATCTCGTCGAGCAGCTGAGGGTCGTCGATTTTGCCGCCGGCGACGGTCTCGCGCGCTAACGAGCGTACGAGCTCAACGGACTTCTCGCTGGTCAGCAGCTTGTGATGCTCGCCGGCAAGCGTGCCCATGGCGTCGGCACGCGCTGCTGCGCCGTTGGCGGGGGCAATGGTCGCGCCGTCAAACTCGGCAATCTTGAGCAGGTACTCACGAGTCCACAGCTTGCCTTCGAGCTTGCGGAATTTTTTGACGGCCTTATCGACCTTCATGCCTTTGGATGTCTTGCCCGCTGCAGGCTCGGCCTTCTTATCGAGTTTCTTTCCCATACCATATCCTTGATCTCGTGAGCCGAGCGCTTCGGGTGGGCGCGCGGCCAGTTTGCACAGCTACCTGCCTTGTACCCAGTGCGAACAAAACGGAACGCGGCGATGCACACGCAGAATGTGTTATCCTATAGCCCAATGCGTTGACGGAGAGGGTTTTGCCCGCCGCGTCGCCGGCAAGAGAGGGAAGGTCATGGGCTGCGAGCCTTCCTGCGGTGACAAGGGCCAAGCGTTCACTCCCGAGCAGCGACCTCAACGGGCACGCGGCCAGCGGCGGCGAAGCCCCAGTAGGGAAGCCGTGAGCCTCGCGACAAGGGGCACAGAGTGGGCGCGGCGGGCCAGACATCCGCCGGGTCAAACAAGGTGGTACCGCGGAATTCAACCGTCCTTGGGCAATGCACATGCCCGAGGGCGGTTTTTTTGTTACCGAACCGGGCCGCACATCCGCAGCTCCGGGTGGCTCCAGCCGCCGCGGCAAGTGGATGCGCGAGAGACGAAAGGGAAGACATGAGTCTGATTGATGATCTGGTCAAACTCGAGGAAGAGGCCAAGGAGCTCGTCGCAGGCGCCGATGACGCCGCCAAGCTCGAGGCTGCGCGTGTTGAGCTGCTCGGTCGCAAGGGTCGTATCACCGGCTTGATGCGCATGATGGGCAAGCTCGCCCCCGAGGATCGTCCCGTGATGGGCAAGCGCGCCAACGAGATGCGCCAGCTGATCGAGGGCATGCTTGACGAGCGCACCACCGAGATGAAGGCCGCCGCTCTCAAGCATGCACTCGAGCACGAGGCCGTCGACATCACGCTGCCGGGCATCCGTCCGCAAATCGGTCACCAGCACCTGATCAAGCAGATCATCGAGGAGGCCGAGGACATCTTCTGCGGCATCGGCTACACCGTCGAGTCCGGCCCCATGGTCGACACCTCCTACTACAACTTCACCGCGCTCAACGCGCCCATGGATCACCCGAGCCGCTCGGCCCGCGACACGTTCTACGTGATCGACAACAACCCCGGCAGCGTCGCGCACCCCGAGGCTCACGCCCACGGTGAGTCCGACGTGCTGCTGCGCACCCAGACCTCGGGCGTGCAGATCCACACCATGGAGTCGCAGAAGCCGCCCATCTACATGATCTGCCCGGGCACCGTCTACCGTCCCGACACGGCCGACGCCTGCCACCTGCCGCAGTTCAACCAAATCGAGGGCCTGGTCGTCGACGAGGGCATCACCTTTGGCGATCTTAAGGGCACGCTCGACTACTTTGTTAAGTGCATGTTTGGCGAGGACCGCAAGACGCGCTACCGCCCGCACTTCTTCCCCTTCACCGAGCCCAGCTGCGAGGTGGACGTGAGCTGCCACGTGTGCGGCGGCAAGGGCTGCAACTTCTGCAAGCACAGCGGCTGGATCGAGATCCTGGGCTGCGGCATGGTCGACCCCAACGTCCTGATCAACTGCGGCATCGACCCCGAGAAGTACACCGGCTTCGCCTTTGGCATTGGCGCCGAGCGCGTCGCGGCCCTGCGCTACGACCTGCCCGACCTGCGAACGCTGATGACGGGCGATATGCGCTTCTTAAATCAGTTCTAGTCCCGGCGGCTTTCCCAAGCACCGCACCTTGCCTTTCAATCGTCGGTTGCGTACCTAAGTACGCGGCCCTCCTCTTTCAAGGCAATCTGCGGCACTTGGAAAACCCGTCTCCGTTGCAGTTTTTGGCTCAAAGCCGCATTTATGAAAGGAGACCAGTTAGATGCGCGTTTCTTACGACTGGCTCAAGACCATGATCGATATTCCGGAGGATCCCAAGACTCTTTCGGACGAATATATCCGTACCGGCACCGAGGTCGAGGCGATTGACACCGTGGGAGAATCCTTCGACCACGTGGTGACCGCCCAGGTGCTCACCAAGACCCCGCACCCCGATAGCGACCACATGTATGTGTGCTCGGTCGACGTGGGCGACAAGAACCTCGACGCTGACGGCAACCCCGCTCCGCTGCAGATTGTCTGCGGAGCGCAGAACTTTGAGGCCGGCGACCACATCGTCACGGCCATGATCGGCGCCGAGCTGCCCGGCGACATCAAGATCAAGAAGAGCAAGCTTCGCGGCGTCGTGTCCATGGGCATGAACTGCTCCGCGCGCGAGCTCGGCCTGGGCGGCGACCACTCCGGCATCATGATCCTGCCCGAGGACACGCCCTGCGGCATGCCGTTTGCCGAGTATGTGGGCTCGAGCGATACCGTGCTCGACTGCGAGATCACGCCCAACCGCCCCGACTGCCTGTCCATGATCGGCATGGCCCGCGAGACCGGTGCCATCTTCGACCGCGATTTCCACGTTGAGCTGCCCGCCATCCAGGCCGAGACCGGCCGCACGACGGACGACGAGCTTTCGGTCGAGATTGCCGACGAGGGCCTGTGCGACCGCTATGTCGCTCGCATCGTGCGCAACGTGAAGGTCGGCCCGTCGCCCGACTGGATGGTCAAGCGCCTCAACGCCCTGGGCGTGCGTCCGCACAACAACATCGTCGACATCACCAACTATGTGATGATGCTCACCGGTCAGCCGCTGCACGCCTTTGACCTGTCCAGCTTTGCCGAGCGCGAGGGCCGTCGCCGCGTGGTGGTTCGCGCCGCCCAGCAGGATGAGAAGTTCACGACCCTCGACGGCGAGGAGCGCACGCTCGACGCCGGCATGGGCCTCATCACCGATGGCGAGCGTCCCGTGGCGCTGGCCGGCGTTATGGGCGGCATGGATTCCGAGATCGAGGACGACACCGTCGACGTGATGGTCGAGAGCGCTTGCTTCAACGCCGGTCGCACCTCGCACACCAGCCGTGACCTGTCGCTGATCTCCGACGCCTCCATCCGCTTTGAGCGCCAGGTTGACGAGACCGGCTGCGTGGATGTGGCCAATGTCGCGTGCGCGCTTATCGAGGAGATTGCCGGCGGCGAGGTTGCTCCCGGCTATGTCGATGTTTTCCCCGCGCCCAAGACCATCGACAGCATCAAGCTGCGCTTGGCCCGCGTGCACGCCATCTGCGGCGCCGACATCGAGCCCGACTTTATCGAGCGCTCGCTCACCCGCTTGGGTTGCACCGTCGAGCGCGACGGCGAGGACTTCATGGTCACGCCGCCGAGCTTCCGTCCCGACCTGCCGCGTGAGATCGACCTGATCGAGGAGGTCCTGCGCCTGTGGGGCATGGGCCGCGTGACGGCGACCATCCCGGCTGCCAAGAACCACATCGGCGGCCTGACCCGCGAGCAGAAGCTCACCCGCAAGGTCGGCGAGATCCTGCGCGCCTGTGGCCTCAACGAGACCACGACCTTTGGCTTTGCCGCCCCGGGCGACCTGGAGAAGATCGGTATGTCCACCGAGGGCCGCGGCTGCCCCGTGGTTCTCATGAACCCGCTGGTGGCCGAGCAGACCGAGATGCGCCGCTCGCTGCTGCCGGGTCTGCTGCAGTCTGTGGCCTACAACGAGGCCCACGGCACGCCTAACGTGCATCTGTACGAGGTCGGCAGCCTGTTCCACGGTCGCGAGAACGCCAGCCTGCCCAAGGAGACCAAGTCCGTGGCGGGTGTGCTCTCGGGTCAGTGGAGCGAGCGGTCTTGGAACATGAAGTACCGCAAGCTGCGTTTCTTCTTTGGCAAGGGCATTGTCGAGGAGCTGCTCGCCCAGCTGCGCATCGAGAAGGTCCGCTTCCGTCCCGTCGAGGGCGAGGGCTATGCCTTTTTGCAGCCGGGCCGTGCGGCTGAGGTTCTGTCCGGCGGCACCGTGCTGGGCTGGGTCGGCGAGATTCACCCCGAGGCGCGCGAGGCTATGGGCATTGACGAGGTTGTCGTTGCCTTTGAGCTCGATCTGGACAAGCTGATCAAGGGCGCCCGCAATCAGGAGAACTACCGTGAGTTCTCGCAGTACCCGGCCGTTGAGCACGACCTTGCTATCGTGGTCGACAACACTGTGACCTGCGAGGATCTTGAGCGTCGTATTACGAGTGCCGGCGGCAAGCTGCTCGAGGGCGTGCGCCTGTTCGATGTCTACCGCGATCCGGTCCGCATCGGCAAGGGCAAGAAGTCCATGGCCTTCGCACTTACGTATCGCTCTGATGACCACACGCTCACCAGCGAAGAGGTCGAGAAGGCGCACCAGAAGATCGTCACCAAGGTGTGCAAGGGCGTAAACGGCGAGGTTCGCTCGTAATCTTTGCCGTTCGGAACCCGCCCCCTGCGGGGTTTTCACGGCAACGACCTCGCCGCTTTGCGGCTGCGGGATGTTGCCTTAGAAAACCCCTCTCGGGGGGCGGGTTCCTGCGTTAACCTTGTTGCGAGCGGACTGCACCTTCTTCCGGGTGACCGGAAAGTTGGGAGTGCATGGGCCCTTTATTGGGCGGTGCGTGGACCTGGGTTAATAACGTACGTATTGCAAGGACGTGCTGCGTTGTGGGCGGTGCGCCTTTTTGTTAGTATGCTGAGTCGGTGTTACGGATTGTTGGAAACGTAACACGCAACGTTCTGATTGAGAGGGCTCATGCATATTCCCGATAACTATCTGTCCCCGCAGACCGATGCCGTCATGGCGGTGGCGATGGTGCCCGTTTGGGTCCATTGCATCAAAAAGGTACGCGCCACGCTCGATCGCGAGCATATGGCGTTCCTGGGCATCTGCGCCGCATTTTCCTTCTTGCTCATGATGTTCAACGTGCCGCTCCCCGGTGGCACCACTGGTCACGCCGTTGGTGGCGCGCTCATCGCGCTGCTGCTGGGTCCCGAGGCCGGTGCCATCGCGGTTTCGGTCGCGCTGGCGCTGCAGGCGCTGCTGTTTGGCGACGGCGGCGTTCTGTCCTTTGGCGCAAACTGCTTTAACATGGCCTTTGTGCTGCCGTTTACCGCTGCTATCGTGTTCCGTGCGCTCAACAGCCGTCTGCACGACAAGAGCTGGGGCACCTCGGTTTCTGCCATCGTGAGCGGTTGGGTCGGCCTGTGCCTGGCGGCCATGTGCGCGGCGATCGAGTTCGGTATTCAGCCGATGCTCTTCACCAACGCTTCGGGCGCTCCACTGTACTGCCCCTTCCCGCTGTCCGTTGCCATTCCGGCCATGATGATTCCGCATATGTTGGTTGCTGGCGTGGTCGAGGGCGTGGCGACGGCCGCCATCTACGGTTTCATTAAGAAGACGGCGCCGAGCGTTATCGTCGGGCCCGAGGCCGTCGATGGCCAGTTTGCTGCCGAGGGCGCTGCCGCCAAGAAGACCTCGCTGGTCCCCACGCTCATCCTGGTCGCCGTGCTTGTCGTGGCCACGCCGCTGGGCCTGTTGGCCACAGGTGACGCATGGGGCGAGTGGGACGCCGAGGGCGCCGCGACCGTCGTTCAGGAGACTGGTGACGACAGTCTGCAGGCTTCGGTCGGCCTCGATACCCCGACCTTTGCCGACGCTCTGCCTACGGGCGATTATCTGCAGGCCTATTCCGAGGAGCAGGGCCTTGGCTTTGCCGGCCAGGCCGCGATGTATATTCTTTCGGGCGTGATTGGCGTGGCGGTGTTCACCATCGCATTCCGCCTGGTCTCGCTGACGGTCAAGGAAAGCGGAGCCCATGGCGACGGTCGAGCTGCCTAGCTGGCTTGCGGTCGAGCAGCGTTACGAGCCCGCGGGGGCTCGGCATCGTGTAATGCAAAAGAATGTCCTGCACCTGGCGAGCCTGCTTGAGCGGGTTCGCCTGGGTGGAGGCGCGAACGAGGGCGGGTCGATGGTCGACCGCGCCCTTTCTTGCGTTTCGGCTCCGGTGCGCCTGGTGGGGATGTTCGTCTGCGTTCTGTGCGTGTGCCTGACGCAGAGCCCGCTGTACCTCATGTTGATGGCGGCTATCGCGTTGGTGCTGGTCGCGGTGCGCCCTGTACGCGGGCTGTGCGCTACCTTTGTGCCGGCGTTGGCTGCCGCGGGGTTTGCCGTGGTTTTGGCGCTGCCTGCCCTGCTGCTGGGTGCTTCCGCCACGGGCGCCATGCTCAAGATTGCACTCAAGACGTTCATTAACGTGTCGCTGGTGCTGGGCGTTTCGTGGACGCTCACCTGGAGTCGCATGTCGGCGGCGCTTAAGATGCTGCGCCTGCCCGACGAGGTCATCTTTACCTTTGATATGGCACTCAAGCATATTGAGGTGCTGGGATGCACGGCGCACGATCTGTGCGAATCGGTCATGTTGCGCAGCGTTGGCCGTGCGCCTGAGGGATTTTCGCGTACCGATTCGATCGCGGGTATCATGGGCATGACCTTTATCAAGGCGATGGAGTGCAGCCACGCGATGGACGAGGCTATGCTCTGCCGCGGCTTTGCCGGTGCGTACCCGGCGCCCGGGCGGAGCGGCTTTGGCTGGCGCGATGCGGTTTATGCGGCCGTCGTGGTGCTGCTCGCCGCGTTGTGCGCGGTGCTGTAGCGCGGGCGGCCGAGCCGTCGATGTGGATAGGGAAGGGCGACGTTTTGGCAAACGATACGAATGGCGTGATGGGCGCGAGCGGTGCTACTGGCGCCAAGAGCGTGCCGCTCATCGAGTTTCGCGACGTGGTGTTCTCCTATGCGGGGCATACGGTTGTCGATGGTGTGTCGCTGCAGGTCGATCGTGGTGAACTCGTTGCCCTACTCGGTCCCAACGGCTGCGGTAAGACGACGATTATGCGCCTTATCAACGGTCTTGAACTAGCGGACGCGGGTGCGTACCTGTTTGACGGGCACGTGATCGATGCGGCATATCTCAAGGATTCCGCGGCCGCTCAGCGTTTTCATCAGCGCGTAGGTTTTGTGTTTCAAAATGCCGACGCCCAGCTGTTCTGCGCTACGGTGGGCGAGGAAGTTGCTTTTGGTCCCGCGCAGATGGGGCTGCCGGCAGACGAGCTCGAGCGCCGCGTCCGCGATGCCATGGAGCTGTTCCAGGTTGCCGATCTGGTCGATGCCTCGCCCTATCAGCTTTCGGGCGGGCAAAAGAAGCGCGTTGCGCTGGCGGCAGTCGTATCGATGAACCCCGATATCCTAGTGCTCGATGAGCCCACCAACGGGCTCGATGAGGACTCGTGCGACATCGTAGTCAACTTTTTGCTGGCCTACGTTGCTGCCGGTAAGACGGTTTTGATGAGTACGCACCATCAAGATTTGGTGCGCCGCTTGGGGGCCCGTGCCATCTATATCGATCGATATCACCATGTGGTCGAGGCGCCTTCGCCGTCGTATGGAACCGAGAGCGGTGCTGCGGAATAGTTGCTGCGTAGAGGATGCGTAGCCGCCCGCGCGGCTTTGCCGTGATGGTATAGTTATCCAGGTTTTTTATGGGGGTTGCTATGCCAAGCTGGAACATTCATATCGCTCAAACGGAGCGCTTGCTGACACGTGCTAGCGTGCTTGCCGATAGCGTGCGCGACCGCAATGCCTTTTTGTTTGGCTGCGTGGTTCCGGACATCTTTGTGGGCTACATGGTTCCCGGCATTGCCGATCCCATCCCGTACCGCATCACGCACTTTGCTAAGCCCGAGCCTATCCCCAAACCACGCGAGCACGAGTTCTGGGATACCTATGTGACGCCGCTGCTTAAAGGCGCACCCGCGGGCGAACCTGCTGAGGCTACCTCGATTGTCGAGGAGCGCGAGCGACTGAACCGCGTGCACTATCCTCAGCGCTACAGGGATGCCGAGCCGGTTGTCGGTCCCGGCGCCTGTGAGTTCTCGCTTGCGTCCGAAGATGTGGCGCAGTCGCTGCTCGATTTAACGCTGGGCGTCTGGTCGCATCTGGTGGCCGACACGGTATGGAACACGCGTGTGAACCAGTATCTGGAAGCACACGGCGGCAAGCCGTGCGAGGAATTCCGCATTAAAAAGCAGGGCGATTTTGACTGGTTTGGCAAGACGCTGGGCATCGTTTCCATTCCGCGTGCGACCGATCGCCTCTATACCGCTGCGACGCGTTTTGGGCAGTATCCCATCCATAAAGAATATGTGCTCAAGACTATCGGCGTCATGCACGAGATTGTACGCGAAAACCCCGGCGAGCCCGATCATCCGCCGTATCGCCTGCTAACCGAGGAGTTTTTCGATGCAACGTTTACCGAGGTCATCGAGCTGACCGAGGCGGGATTTGCGGCTCGCGTTGCTGCTTCTGACGTTCCCGCAGTCCCCCTGATCGCTAGCTGCTAGCCGGCCGGCTTGACGGCGAACAGCTCATCCCAATCGACCAATAGCTCCCGCCGCAGGGCATCTTCGGTGGTGCGTTTCTGATCGGTCTTTGGGATGTAGGGGAGCCCTGCCTTTTTATGGATGAGTTCGGCGATGTTGTTAAAGCTCTTCGTGTCTTTGATTTGCTCATAGGTTATCTGGATAACGTCATAGCCCATGCTTGTGAGGGCGGTGGTGCGCTCGGCATCGGAGAGACTTGCGGCTTCGCCATCGTGGGCGGAGCGGCCTTGGCATTCCAAGATGACGCCCATGCTGTCGGTGTTGCTCTCTATGAGGATATCGGCGTAGCAGCAGGTTTTGTCATACAGTGAGCGCGCGGCGTCGCTGAGTGGGATGCGCACGTTGTTTGCGATGTTGATGCCCATGCCGCCCTCGTTGCGGGGGAGCGAGACAAGCATAGAGGCCTGTACTTCGAAGGGCGAGGCGGTCTGCCCCGTCATGTGCTCGGCCGCCCAGCGCAGTTGTTTAACGCCGCGCAGGCCTGCAGCCTGCTTGGCGAACGCGGCGATATCCGCCGCGCTGAGGAGCGGCGGGCGCTTCCACAAATTGGTGTCATTGCCCTTGGTGTCGACAACACGCTCCCAGCAGCAGTTGGGTGGAATGAGCTTAAGCGAAATAGCTTCATCAAGATGTTGTTGCGTTCGCTCGCAGGGCTTAAACACTGCAAAGGAGCCGCACATCTCGTAGCAAGCCATGAGTAGCTGGTTGCGTGAGACCTGCGTAGCAAGGCTGAGCAGCGTAAACTCGGGCGACGTGACATCAAATCCATGTTCAGTTTGCCTAAACGACCCGGGAGGCGGCTCTTGGGTCAGGAGGTGCGATTTAAACAGGCTTCGCGACCCGGATTGTGCTCGAGTGAATACAAACCTGTGAAGCGGTGCGTGAAGTAGGTCTTTTACAACTGCATGACTTCCGAGGCCGCAACATCTGCGATCCATATTGCCAAGGCTAATGGCGGGGTAAAGCCCTAATACCTGCGGCGGGATACAGTGATAGTAAAAAGCGGATTGACCGCATAGCGTCAGGTCCATGATATCCTCCTGGTCGAAATGTGCTTTTGGACCGTGCGATGCCAGCGTCAATTCGGAAGTATGCGGCAAAATCTGAACCCTGTGAGCAGACCTGGCTTTTGAGGCCAGTTTATCAGGCATTTTGTTGCGAAAAAACGGGGTGTGCTCGGAGGTCTCAGAATTTGCCGCATACTTCCGAAAACGCGGTCGATCTGGCTCTTGCTAAAACGATTTAGCAGCGTCGGGTAAGGTGTGGTTTCGCCATCGGGCGAACACTTTTAGCGCTTGGGACTTTATTTTTGGGCCTCGAAAGGTGGATTTCGCGCTTTTGGTAAAGAAATGGGTGCGTGTTTTGCCGTGTGCCGGCATTGACACAGAAAAAGGGCCCGGAAGGCGAAGCCTTCCGGGCCCTTTGCAATGCAAACATGCTTGCAAGTACGACTTAACGCACCTGAGCGACGTAAGCGACGTTGGTCGAGGAGACCTTGTCCTCGAGCTGGACGCTCATGCGGGGATCGCCGGCGGTAGCGACGGTCAAATCGCCAGCCTCGACGTAGCCGAGCTCCTTAGCGGTCTCGATCGCCTTGACGATCGTGCCGTTGACGGTGCCCTGGGTAATCTCGGCCTGGTGCGGGATAACGCCCCAGTACATGATCATCTGCTGGACGGCCCACTCGTGGCGGGAGAACGCGCAGATCGGCATGTTGGGGCGGAAGTGCGAGATCAGGCGAGCGGTACGACCGGTGGTCGTCGGCACGGTGATGCACTTGGCGCCAACGGTGGTGGCCATGTTCACAGCGGACATACCCACAACGTTGTTGACGACGCGGGTGCCGTGAGCATCGGCCGGAACCTCGAGCGGAGCGTGGGCCGGGAGGTACTTCTCGGTCTCGAGAGCAATGCTGGCCTGCATCTTAACGGCCTCGACCGGGTACTTACCGGCAGCGGACTCGCCGGACAGCATGACGGCGTCGGTGCCGTCATAAATGGCGTTAGCAACGTCGGCAACCTCGGCGCGCGTCGGGCGCGGGTTCTGCTGCATGGAGTCGAGCATCTGCGTAGCGGTGATGACGGGCTTGTAGGCCGCGTTGCACTTGGCGATGATCTCCTTCTGGATGTGCGGAACGAGCTCGGGCTTGATCTCGATGCCCAGGTCGCCACGGGCGACCATGATGCCGTCGGAGGCCTCGAGAATCTCGTCGAAGTTCTCGACGCCCAAGGCGCACTCGATCTTCGGGAAGATCGTCACGTGCTCGCCGCCGTTCTCGCGGCAAAGCTCGCGGATGCCGCGGACGGACTCGCCGTCACGGATGAAGGAAGCGGCGATGTAGTCGATGTTCTCGGTCAGGCCAAAGAGGATGTCCTGACGATCGCGCTCGGTGATGGCGGGCAGCGAGATGTTGACGTTGGGCATGTTGACGCCCTTGCGCTCGCCGATCAGGCCGTCGTTCTTAACGACGCAGGTCATGTCCTGGCCACTGACGGACTCGACCTCGAGGGCAACCAGGCCGTCATCGATCAGGATGAGGGAGCCCTTCTCGACCTCGGAGGGCAGAGCCAGGTAGTCGAGGGAGATGTGCTCAGCGGTGCCGTGGAAATCCTCGGACGTGGGCTGAGCGGTGACGACGATCTTATCGCCGGTCTTGACGGCAACCTTCTTGCCGTCGACCAGAAGGCCGGTGCGGACCTCGGGGCCCTTGGTGTCGAGCAGGATGCCGACAGGCAGACCGAGCTCCTTGGAAATACGGCGGACGCGCTCGATGCGACCGTGGTGCTCGTCGTAGGAGCCGTGCGAGAAGTTAAAACGGGCGACGTTCATGCCCGCCTTGATCATCTCGCGGATGGTCTCGTCGCTATCGCAGGCGGGACCCATGGTGCATACAATCTTAGTGCGCTTGTACATTCAGACCTCCATCTGACATCGTCTTGCGCTGATAGATAAACCATAAGAAATAAAACCGAGATGATTATAACGAAATGCCGACCGAATACCCCAAAAAATCGACCGTATGCCGAAATGGAAGTTCATTTTTTGCGGGCCTTGATTATCGACTTTATCCGAACACCTCCCACATT
>NZ_QSPG01000015.1:0-4293 GCF_003436395.1 Collinsella sp. TM06-3
CCCCGACGGTTGACAAAACTATAGGAACACCCAACGACTACTTTCCTAGAGCATATTCCTTACCATTAGTCAAGCACCATCTGTTTAAACGAAATAGCCTCAACCCGAGCACATTTGTGTCTGTTTAAAACCGGCAATAATGAACAGCGTGCTCAATTCGGTCATGTAAATAGATCAGCTATCAATCCTCAGCAGCAAATCAGCTAAAATACTGGAATGTAATCAGCTTGTAACAAAACAAGACGTTTAAACAAATAATGCTACCTTTTGCAGTTTTTCAAACAATTCTGCTGTATTTGCAGCTATACTCCATAACTGTCGTGTAGGAATTACGTAGACAAAAAGGAGGTTATGTGATGGTAAGTATTGTTCTTGCTAGCCATGGTGACTTGGCGGCTGGAATCAAGCAGACGGGCTCGATGGTCTTTGGCGATCAGCCGTCTGTTGCCGTGGTCTCGCTCGAGCCGAGCATGGGCCCCGACGACTTCCGTGCCAAGGTCGAGGAGGCAATCGCTTCCTTCGAGGACCAGGAGCAGGTGCTCTTCCTCGTTGATCTGTGGGGCGGCACGCCGTTCAATCAGATCAGCGGGCTCATCGAGGGCCACGATTCCTGGGCTATCGTCACCGGTGTCAACCTGCCTATGCTCATCGAGGCATATTCGCAGCGCTTTGACGCAAAGAACACTGCACATGCGATCGCAAAACATCTCGTGACTGAGGCTAAGGCCGGCGTGCGCGTCAAGCCCGAGTCTCTGGAGCCCGAGGAGAAGAAGCCGGCTGCGGCCGCCGCTGCTCCTGCGGGTGCCATTCCTCCGGGAACGGTGATCGGCGACGGGCACATCAAGATCGCCCACGTCCGTATCGACACGCGTCTGCTGCATGGTCAGGTGGCCACCACGTGGACCAAGCAGATCAACCCCAACCGCATCATCGTGGTCTCCGACGGCGTTGCTCACGACGAGCTCCGCAAGACCATGATCGAGCAGGCTGCCCCTCCGGGAGTCCACGCCAACGTCGTGCCTATCAAGAAGATGGCCGAGGTCGTCAAGGACACGCGCTTTGGCGACACCAAGGCGATGCTGCTGTTCGAGAACCCGCAGGATCTGCTCAGGGCCATCGAGGCCGGCGTCGACATCAAGGAAGCCAACATCGGTTCCATGGCCCACTCCAAGGGCAAGGTCGTCGTCACCAACGCTGTCGCCATGGGCGATGACGATGTCAAGACCATCGAGGCTCTCAAGGCCAAGGGCGTCAAGTTCGAGGTCCGCAAGGTTCCTTCGGATTCCTCCGAGGATCTCGACGCCATGTTGAAGAAAGCTAAGGCCGAACTGGCCGCTCAAGCATAGTAAAGGAGGGTCCGATACATGTCTGCAATCACTATTCTGCTTGTTGCGATTGTCGCGTTGCTTGCCGGTATGGAAGGCATTCTGGATGAGTTCCAGTTCCATCAGCCGCTCGTGGCATGCACGCTTATCGGTCTCGTAACCGGTCACCTTCAGGAGGGCATCCTCCTGGGCGGTTCGCTCCAGATGATGGCCCTTGGCTGGGCTAACGTCGGCGCCGCCGTCGCGCCTGACGCCGCTCTGGCCTCGGTCGCTTCTTCGATCATCATGGTGCTCGCCCTCAACGGTGGCGCCACCGATTCGGCCAAGGCCGTTACCGCCGCCATCGCCGTCGCCGTCCCGCTGTCGGTCGCTGGTCTGTTCCTGACCATGATCTGCCGTACCCTGGCTACCGCTATGGTTCACGGCATGGACGCCTGCGCCGAGAAGGGCGACTTCGCCGGCATCGAGCGTTGGCAGTACGCCGGCATCCTCATGCAGGGTGTTCGTATCGCCATCCCGGCAGTACTTCTGTGCATCATCCCGGCCGAGGCCGTTACCAACGCGCTTAACGCTATGCCCGATTGGCTGTCCGGCGGCATGGCCGTCGGCGGCGGCATGGTCGCTTCCGTCGGTTACGCCATGGTCATCAACATGATGGCCACCAAGGAGACCTGGCCGTTCTTCATCCTCGGCTTTGTCCTTGCTGCCATCCCTCAGCTCACGCTGATCGCCCTTGGCCTCATCGGCATCTCCCTTGCCCTCATCTACCTTGGCCTTAAGGATCTGGCCAAGCAGGGTGGCGGCATGGGCGGTGGCTCCGGCGATCCGCTCGGCGACATTCTGAACGATTACGAGTAGGAGGGGAGTGATACATATGGCAGAGAACAAGATTCAGCTCACCAAGGCTGACCGTAAGAAGGTTTGCTTCCGTCATCAGTTCCTTCAGGGCTCGTGGAACTACGAGCGTATGCAGAACGGCGGCTGGTGCTTCGCAATGATCCCTGCGATCAAGAAGCTCTACACCAGCAAGGATGACCAGATTGCCGCTCTTAAGCGCCACCTGGAGTTCTATAACACCCACCCTTATGTTTCCGCCCCCGTCATTGGCGTTACCCTCGCTCTCGAGGAGGAGCGCGCCAACGGTGCTCCGATTGACGACGTCGCCATTCAGGGCGTTAAGGTCGGTATGATGGGCCCGCTCGCCGGCGTCGGCGACCCCGCCTTCTGGTTCACCCTTCGCCCGATTCTGGGCGCACTGGGCGCTTCCCTGGCCCTGTCCGGCAGCATCGCCGGTCCGCTGCTGTTCTTCTTCGCGTGGAACATCATCCGTTACGCCTTCCTGTGGTACACGCAGGAGTTTGGCTACAAGGTCGGCTCCTCCATCGCCAAGGACCTCTCCGGCGGTCTGATGGGCAAGGTCACCGAGGGTGCTTCCATCCTGGGTATGTTCATCATCGGCGCCCTGGTCGAGCGCTGGGTGTCCATCTCCTTCACCCCGGTCGTCTCCAAGGTCACGCAGTCCGCTGGCGCCTATATCGACTGGGCCAACCTGCCCGCCGGTTCTGAGGGCATCAAGCAGGCATTGACGATGTACAGCTCTGTCGGTGCCAACGCACTCGACCCGGTGAAGGTCACCACGCTTCAGGCCAACCTCGATCAGCTCATCCCCGGCCTTGCCGCCGTGTGCCTGACCCTTCTGGTCTGCAAGCTCCTCAAGAAGAAGGTCAGCCCGATCGTCATCATCCTGGCTCTCTTCGCCGTCGGCATCATCGGTCGCGTCTGCGGCTTCATGTAAGCACGCTTCGGCTTAAGACCGAGAGTTGCTAGGCAAGGGCTTTTGAGCCATTGAAACGGACCGCACCCGGTGGGTACACTGGATGCGGTCCGATTGTTTTTATTGGAGGGCGAGGCGCGTATGGCGCAATCTCAGAACAGCACGGTCGATCTGGCAACGCCGGCAACCTGCCTGATGGGGCTTACCAGTCACGGTAACGTGATGGTGGGCAATAAGGCGTTTGAGTACTATAACGAGCGTAATCCCGAGGATTATATCCAAATCCCGTGGGACGAGGTCGACTATATTGCCGCCGAGGTTTTGCGCGGCACCAAGAAGATTACGCGTTTTGCCATCTTTACCAAAGAGAATGGCCACTTTACGTTTTCGACGCGCAATGACAAGGAAACGCTTCGCGCGGTGCGTAAGTACATTGACGAGGACAGGCTCGTTCGTTCGCCCGACTTTATCGATGTGACGGCCAAGGGCGCCAAGAGCATCCCCTCCGTCATCAAAAGCCTCTTCCATAAAGGCGACTAGCTCCCCATAAGTTGTGGTGAAATAGCTCTGATATACGGCTTTAGATGCTTTAGGCAGGAACTATTCCATCGCAACTTCGAAGTCTAGTCATGCGACGTATAGCGATGCAGTAAATCTGCTACACTAGTACAACATGCCTCCGTAGCTCAGGGGATAGAGCACCGCTCTCCTAAAGCGGGTGTCGACGGTTCGAATCCGCCCGGGGGCACCAGAAAAATCGCAGGTCAGGAGTTAATTTTGCTTCTGACCTGTTCTGGTTTTAGGGTTAAGAACTGCTTTTGTTTGTAAATCTGGTAAGTAAATAATTTAACTTACCGAGTTTTCCACTGAAAACAGGAAATCACCATTTTGGGGATAAAAAGTTTTCAACAGCCGTTAGTCGGTTCCATTTTGGTGAAGCGCTTCCTCAATTTGGGTAAAAAATTTCACCATTTTGATGATTCGGCTGCTTTGAGTTTTTGATAAAAACGCCTGTTCAGAAGCTTGCGCTATACCCATTTTGGTGAAACCAATTAATAGAGAAATATACTATAAAAATATAGGGACGGCGATGCCGTCCTCTTCGCTCGCGAAGCTCGCTGCGCGGCCACGTACCGTGTCCTTGCCGCCGGCTAAGCCGTCGATAAAGAATAGGGACAGCGATGCTGTCCCCCC
>NZ_QSPG01000015.1:4303-50351 GCF_003436395.1 Collinsella sp. TM06-3
TAGGGACAGCGATGCTGTCCCCCTTCGCTCGCGAAGCTCGCTGCGCGGTCACGTGCCGTGACCTTGCCGCCGGCTGTGCCGTCGATTGATTCGCTCACTGCGTTCGCTGATTGATTGATGGACTAATCCGTTTTCTCAGTCACACCAGTCATGAGTGCAGCGATTGTCATGTCGAATCCGTTAGCAATTTTACAGAGGTTAGAAAGACTGACATTTCTTCGTCCGACCTCTATCGAGGCGTAGTAAGACCTGTCCATGCCGATGCGATTCGCAAATTGTACTTGAGAGTAACCAGACTTTGATCTTAATTCTTTGCAGCGTAGACCAAAGGATCGTTGTAGCGGCGAGATATCCATGACAAAAAGAGTCATGGATTGTTGTATAAAAGCCAACGGACCATATACAACAATCCCTGTTAAGGCGCATAATTATCTCTATTGGAAAGCACCCTGATGCCCAGTCGGATAGGGCACGGAAAAGGAATGGAATAGCAATGACTCAGGGAAAGCATTTCGCTGCCGGCGGCGATCACTTCGCCACACTGCCAAACAAAAAGATTCACACTCCGAAGGGGATCGCGCGTCTGACCGTCACCGCGGCGACCATGGCCGCCATGACCGGATCGAGCCTCATCTCACCGTTCACGGCATTCGCCCAGACCGGTGACGGGACCACGCAGCACCCCGCCGTGATGTCGCCGATCGCTGCCCACGCCGGCGCGGCATCCGGTACCGGCGCGAAATCCGCCGCACAGACCATCGCGGACCTGCAGAAGGCGGTCGACGAGGCGAAGGCGAAGGAGGACGCCGCCAAGGCATCCTACGATGAGGCCGCCGGTCCCTACAACGAGGCGGCTTCCGCCCGCGACCAGGCCAAGGCATCCTACGATTCGGCAGTCAGCGCCGGCACGGCAGCCGACCGAGCGGCGATGGACGAGTACGCCCGTCAGGTCGCAGAGGGCAAGGACGCCGCCGATGCTGCCGGCAAGGACCTCGAGCAGGCGAAGGCGGGTCTCGCAGACGCCAAGGCGGATGCGTCCGAGAAGGACGAAGCGTACCAGTCCGCCCTCAAGGCGGCCCAGGATGCCAAGGATGCCCTCGATAAAGCCAAGGCAGATGCCGTAAGCGCCACCCCGGAGGCAATCAGTGCCGCCGAGCAGGCCGTGCGCGACGCCACGGATGCCGTGAGCAGGGCACAAGCCGAACTCGACAACGCCAACGCGACGCTTGCCGATGCCCAGTCCAAGCTGGTTGCGGCCCAGTCTGCAAAGGATGCCGCCGATTCTGTCCTCGCTGCAGCCAAGCAGAACAAGGACGCGGCGGATGCGAAGGCCGCAGCCGCCAGCGCCGCCTACGAGAAGGCGAAAGCAGACCTCGCCGCAGCGGAGGCAGGCGCCAGCGGTCCGGAGTACGATGCCGCGAAGCAGAAGGTCGCGGACGCAGAGGCAGCCCTCGCAGACGCACGAGAGGCACAGTCCCAGTGCGAGTCCGAGCTCGAGCAGGCGCAGTCCGCTGCGGCAACGGCGCAGACTGACCTGAATGATGCCCAGGTATCCCTCTCCGTAAAGCAGCAGGCCGCGGCCGATGCCGAATCCGGCGTGAACGCCGCCCAGTCCGCACTCGATGCCGCGAACGCCGACCTCGATGCGGCCAAGCAGGCGAACGTCGACGCCATCTCCAAGCTGGATGCCGCGAAGCAAGCTGTCAAGGACGCTGAGTCCGCCAAGGCAGCCGCCGATGTAGAGCTCGCGAACACCAAGGCCGCAAAGGATACCGCAGACGCCGCCGTGACCGCCGCGCAGCAGAAGGTCGACGAGGCACAGGCAAAACTCGATTCCGCCGACGCGCAGCTCAAGCAGGGAGCCATCGGCTTCTTCCGTGCCATGGGTGCCGATGACGCAGTCAACATCATCCTGAACGCCAAATATGCCGGAAAGACCGAAGTCGGCAACTCCAAGGACGCCACGTCCCTTGATAACATGCTCAATGCGATCAGGTGGATGAAGTCCGTCAACGACTACCGCAAGTCGGTCGGCCTGTCCGAGCTCCAGGTCACCTACAAGCTCATCGCCGGTGCCATTGCGGATGCCAACTACAGTGACACTGTGCTCGATCATGCCCGTCAATATAATTTTGCCGAAAACCTGGCATGGAATTACGGAATCGATCCGAGTGGGCAGTGGATCGAGCAGGAGAAGGGCTTTTTCGACAAGGCAACGGAGGCCCTTTATGGAGTCACCGGTCTTGTCGGCAAGGATGCCTATGATTTCTATGCAAAGAACGGCGTCGCAATCAACCATTGGATTGCAAACAACTGCCGCTGGGAGAACGGCAGCAGCGGCACCGTCGGCCATTACATGAACATCATCAATCCCGAACTCGCCGTTATGGGAATGGCAACCTGCACCAAGGGCACCATGTCCGGGCTTCAGACGCAGTGCTACACCGCAGAGATCTCCGGCTGGTCCGGCTCCGGTTGGAACACGAACCCCATCTCCGTCGACGAGTACGAGCAAAAGCTGACCTCCTATATCAACGGTCTCAAGAACGCCAAGAGCGCACTCGACGCAGCCAAGGCCGATCTCGCATCCAAGCAGCAGGCAGCCACCGACGCCGCTGAAACCGTCCAGCAGAAGCAGGACGCAGCGGATTCCGCACAGGCAGGTGTCGATGCCGCGAAGCAGGACGCCACCGATGCCCAGCGTATCGTCGATGCCGCAAAGGCTGATCTCGCATCCAAGCAGCAGGGCGTCACGGATGCCCAGACCGAGCTTGATGCGGCGAAATCGGACCTCGATGACGCCAATGCGGCAGTCGATACGGCAAAGTTGACCGTCCAGCAGAAACAGGTCGCCTTTGATGCCGCCAACGCAGCCGTAACGGCCGCACAGACCAAGCTGGATTCCGCCAAGGCGAACACCGAGGCCAAGCAGCAGGACGTCATGGATGCGAACGCCGATCTCGCGAAGTTCTTCCAGGACGTCGCCGACGCCAAGAAGGCGCTCGATACAGCAAAGAGCGTCCATGACGCGGCGGCAGCCGATCAGGTCGAGAAGGCGACCGTCCTCGCCGCCGCCGAGCAAAAGGCGGACGCCACCGCACGCGCCCTCGCGGATGCCCAGCGTGCCGTCGATGCCGCAAAGGCCGACACCGGCGTTGCCGCCGACAGGCTTACCGGCTCCCAGACCAATCTCGAGGACGCACAGTCGAACCTCGACATCCTCACCGATCTTGCCGCGAAGCTCGCAGAGGCACAGCAGCGCGAGCAGGATGCAGTAAAGGCCGTCAATGACACCAAGGCCGCGCTCGATGCCGCGAAGGCGGATACCATCGCCGCCGAGTCCCTGGTCTCCGCCGCCGAACAGGCAAAGGCACAGGCAGACGCCAAGCTGTCGAAGCTGAACTCCATCGACGCCGGTGCGGCGGTCGCTTCCGGCCATGATGTGAACGCGGATGACGCCCTCAACGCGCTTTTCGCCGCAGCAGTCGAGGCACGTGCCAAGGTCGCGCCCGCCAAGGCCATCCTGGACGAGAAGCAGACCGCGGTGGACGAGCTCCAGCCCGGCTATGATGCGGCACTCGCCGCCTACGAGTTGGCGAAGTCCGACCGCATCGCGGCAGAGCAGGAGCTTTCCGCCGAGATCGCCCGTCAGGAGGCGGAGGAGGCCGCAAAGAAGCAGGCGGCATACAGCCCGAAGCACCTCGCCGGCACGGAGACCGCCCAGTCCGGTAGCCTCGCCCAGACCGGCGACCGCGCGGGCCTCATCGGGGAGACGTTCGCCATCGGCGGTACCGTCCTCGTGGCGACCGGCGTCTTCCTCGACCGGAAGAAACGCCGCGAGCAGATGTAAAAGCGAGCCGGGCGTTGGATATCGGCTAGTGTCCAACGCCCGGTTTCACGGACGGGGAGATCGGTGTGAGAACAAAGGCTATTATCGTTGCGCTTCTGGTGTGCCTTTCGGCACCTCAACTTGGATGTGCCAGCATTGCAAAGCAAGGAAGCGGCTCTGCGGAAAGGGCCGCCACAGCGGTAAAGAATAAAGACAAAAAGAAGCCAAGCGAAGAAAAGGCGACGCAAACCTCTGGAACCAAGTCCGAGGAGAAGAAAGAATCCGACGACAAGGACCAGAAGTCCGATGACTCCAAGAAGGAGGATAACAAGTCTTCCGATTCCTCGAAGTCGGACAACAAGGGCGATTCCTCCCAGTCCAAGCAGAATTCCGGCAATTCGCAGAGTTCCGGCAGCAACAATTCCTCTTCCAACGGCGGCAGCCAGAAGAAGTGGGTTGCCGAGCAGGGCCACTGGGAGACAGATTACAGCCAGGTCTGGGTGCCGAATGTGGTATATACGCGTCATGAACGTTACATTTGTAGTGCATGCGGTGCATCTTTCGATTCTATAGCCGCTTGGTCAGCTCATAGTGACGCAATGTGGGAACAAGGTCAAGACCATGGAGCATATATCAATGATTCGTATACTACCTCTGAGGACCAGGGACATTATGAACAGAAGGCTACGGGGCAGCATTGGGTCGTCGATGTTGCCGGTCACTGGGAATAATGGACATATGTTCCTCTCCTCTTACATTCGGTAAATATTTATTTATTTGTGGGCGGCCGGTTCGGCCGCCTTTTTTAGACGACAAGTCTGGGAGCAAACGATAGGAAAGCAATCAAACGAGAGGCCGTTCCAAAAGAATTCGGCGGTGCCGGATGCTTCGGGCAAAACCTTCCGCAAATCGGTAAGGTCTTCCATCGACTTGCTCCAGCCCTCGCCCGGAGTCCGCTACAGCGAATTTCTAACACTCAGCATCCTTCGCGTTAAAAATTCGCTTCCGCTCACGGTCTCCGCTGACACTACGACACCGCGAAGCCTTTCGCTCGAAACGAGGCCTCTCATTTCGTGTCTACGCTACGCTTCGCCCAATCGCCGTCCCGGTGATTGCAAGATTGGTGTTGGGCTAGATAAATGGGGCCATACTCGCCCCTTTATCTGCCAACACATCTTGTTTAACACCTCACACGGCGATAAAGTTAGAAATGAAGTTCGCCTTCATTTCTCTAAGGGAAGCGACGGCGTCACTTCAAAAATCGGCGCGACGTCAGTCGCTCCTAAAAAGGAAAGCAATCTCATATCGGTTTTGAATCGGTGGCCTCACCGATTCGCTCTGCTTTCCTGGGGGCATGAATGATGAGTTGCAAACGTCCGCACACCGTTAAGGCGACACTCACTTCTGAAGAATACGAAACGCTTTCCGCTTTGGCAGAAAAGGCGGGCATGACGAAAGCCGAATTCATTCGCTATGCACTGATTCATTGGAATGAATCGTTCGATGATCTAGTCATTTCCAAAAATAAGAACGGTGGCCGTAGCAAAAAGCTGCAAACCGTTTCAGAGGATTCGAACGAAAAGCGCTCGGAGGTTATTTACGTCAAAGTCACCGATGGCGAGCACGAGGCGATTCGCAAGCAGGCGGATGCGCTCGGCACGACCGTCAGTGCGTATGCCCGCCGCGTGATGCTGGCCGGGAAAATCGAGATGATCGATTTCGATATGAGCCAGGTCGCAAAAATCTATCACGAGCTGTATCGCGAGGGGACGAACCTCAACCAGCTGATGTATTTTGTGAATGCGCAAGGTCTTCCGGCCTACAACGAGAAGGCGGTTTTCCGAACGCTTGAAAAGGTTTACCAAAATGCCCGTAAAGTCACTCTCTTCATCGAAGAGCTCGAACAGCGCTATTTCACCGATGGCGGCGAGCTCGATGACCGTCGTTAAGCAGAAAGGTGTTTCGTCCGAGCGCTACGCGAAGCACCTGCGCAAGTACATTAACGGAAAGAATGCTTTGGCCCGCGGCGGCTGGAACCTCGCGAACGGAAAGCACTGGTTTTCCGAAATGGCTATGACGCGGAAGATGTTCCATCACGACAGGCCCGCGCGTGCCGGCGCGAAGAACATAACGATGCTTCATCAGATTCTCGCGTTTCTGCCCGAGGAGTGCAGCTGCAACGGAGGCAAGATGACCCCCGATGCGTGTATGGCCTACGCGGAGCAATGGCTTGCGAAACACTACCCGCATCAACAAGTGATTGTCGCGTTGCATGAGGAAAGCGATAAGGCGGGAAAACGCTACGCGGTTCATATGGCGATTAACCGCACGGATCTTTTGACGGGTAAGCGTTGCGAGACGGGCGGGCGTCGCGGAAAGTACGAACGCGCTGCGTGGGTTCGTGAAATGGACGAGGCCTGGAATCTCGCTCAGCTCGAAAAGGGAAAGAAGAACTCGAAGATTCGAGACCGACAGCCGCGCGACACTGAAAAGAAAATCGTTGAGCGGGGAGAGTACAGTTATAAAAACAATCTGCGCGAGTTGATCCATCTTGCAATCAACGAAGGTCATCCGAAGAATATGGAGCAGTTTAAAAAGTTACTTGCCTCATGGGGCGTAGACATTTTCATCAAGAACAATCGAGTCTATGCGACAGATCTCGATATCAAGGAGGCCGGCAACCCGAAGTGCACTTTCAACCTGACTCGTCTTGACGGGAGGTTTGCGGTCAAGCAACTTGAGGCGGCCTTCAAAAATAACGTGCTGGAGGCCGAGCGAGCCCTTCCTTATGAGAGGCGTTGCGAGATTTACATTCAACGGCTTAAGAAGGCGTATTCGGCGTGGGTCGAGCAGGCAAAGGCGAGCAAGGGCGTCGCCTACAATCTCTTTCCTAAGTTCATCGCACCGAAGTGCGATGAAGATCTGCTCGAGGATCCGGCGGTTCGTGATGAGCTTCTTGCCCGGCGCGGTTACGCAAGGGAGATTCGCAACCGTTACGCCGGCGCCGTTCCCGATGCTGGCGATGACCGCGTTCGCGCCGCAGGACGAGCCCATGGTGGCAACGGCGACATCTCGCCGCAGGTCGATCGTGCGGTCGACCGAGGCGATTACGATCGCGGCGACGCGCCTCGCTAGTTTTGGAAAGCCTATCGTCGGTGCCCTAGCGCGCTGCCATCCAGTGCCGATTCTGCCATACTCGCAATTCGGTGAGGATGAGGAGCGTGAATTGATCGGCGGGGGTCAGCCGCTCTGATAGAATCGTCCTTGCTGGCGGCAGCCCTCGTGCCGGGCAGAGCCCTCCATTCGATGGGAGGTGATGCCCATGACCGATTTCACCGAGCTCGTGAAGCTCCTGACCGCTATGGTCTCGCTCCTCACGGCCCTTGTCGGCCTTTCCAAGGCACTCAAGCAGGGCTCGAAGCCCAAAAAGAAAGGCCACCGTCGCTAAGACGATGACCCAACTTCATTAAGCAACGGCTCTGCCCAGCTCTCTACAACTTGGGCTGCCGTCGGCACCATTTTACCCTCCTGACGAGGAATTCGTCCATATTTCAAAAATCAAATCCTGTTCGCGCGTGGGCGCGTGGGCGTAAACTTTTAGTTGGGCAAACCCGACAGATTGGAGCTTGAAACATGAGGGATATGCACCTCATGTCGCTCATAAAACGTCTCCTGACCTCGAAGGAGAACGTTTTTTAGCGACAGAAGGAGACATAAATATGATCTTGTTTACCAGCGACACCCACTTCGGGCATGAGAACGTGCTGAAGTTCACCGACCGCCCGTGGGAGACGATTTGGCAGATGAACGACGCCATCGTCGACAACATCAACGGCAAGGTTGCCGTGGACGACGAGCTCTACATCCTGGGGGATTTCTCATTCAAGATGACCGCCCAGGACGCCTACGGGCTGCGCAAGCGGATTGCCTGCAGGCGCATCCACCTCGTCCCGGGAAACCACGACAAGGACTGGACCCAGCCGGCGGTCGCGGCCGCCTTCACCGTGGAGCCGCCGATCTGCGTGCTCAAGATCGACGGGCAGAAGATCGTCCTGAGCCATTACCCCATGGCCGACTGGCAGGGCATGAACCATGGATCGTGGCACCTCCACGGGCACATCCACAGCAGCGGCGGCGCGTACAACGAGTTCAACCGCAAGCAGGGCCTTCTGCGCTACGACGTCGGTTGCGATGCCAACGGGCACTCCCCGGTGAGCCTCGACGAGCTGAGGAAATGGTTCGCCGGAGTCGACGAGCCGTGCGGCCGGGTGAAATGGCCGTGGTGGGTCAACGAGACCGGCGACAGGCAGGTCGAGCGCGAGCTGGCGGCGTACAAGAGGGAAGAGGCGATTCGATGACAGTCTATGTGACGGGCGACATCCACGGTGGGCTCGACATGCAAAAGCTCCGCGACTGGGAGCTTGGCGACAGTCTTACCGGCGACGACTATCTCATCGTCGCCGGCGACTTTGGCTTTCCGTGGGATTTCTCTGCCGAGGAATGCGCCGATATCACCTGGCTGGAGTCGCGCCCCTACACGGTACTGTTCGTCGACGGCAACCACGAGCGCTTCGATCACTGGGCGGAGCGCCCCATGGAGTTATGGCATGGCGGGCTGACGCAGCGCCTGTCGGACACCTCGCCCATTCGGCGCCTGACGCGCGGCGAGGTCTTCGAGCTCGACGGATCGACGGTCTTCACCATGGGCGGTGCCACGAGCGTGGACAGGGAATACCGCGTGCCGTATTCCAGCTGGTGGCCTCAGGAGCTCCCGGACGAGCGCGATTTCGATACCGCGCGGACAAAGCTCGACGAGGTCGGCTGGAAGGTCGACTGCGTCATCACCCATACCTGCCCGACGCGCATGCTCTCGCCGACGCTCTACCCGGACCCAGGCTGGGAACGCCCTGATGTGGACCGGCTGACCGAATTCCTCGACGAGCTTGAGGACCGCCTGGACTATAAACATTGGTATTACGGCCATTTTCACCGAGACGGCAACCCGGACGAACGGCACACGGCGCTGTATGACCGGATCGTGAGGCTCGGGGACAAACTCCTGCCGTGGGGCGCGTACTGATGGCTGTCTATGTGACAGGAGACGTGCACGGCAGGGCCGAGTACGGGGCCAGCAGGTTCGCCTTCAGGTCTTGGCCGTTGGGCCGGACCCTGACGCGCGATGACGCGGTGATCGTGGCCGGCGACTTCGGCTTTGTCTGGGACGGCTCGAATGCTGAGAGGTATTGGCTCGACTGGTTCGAGTCGAAGCCCTGGACCACGTGTTTCGTAGACGGCAACCATGAGAACCACCACGCCCTGGCTGGGCTGCCGGTGCGGGAGTGGAACGGCGGGCTCGTCCATGAGGCGCGACCGCACGTGCTGCACCTGATGCGTGGAGAGGTGTTCGATATCGACGGGCTCACGGTCCTTGCCATGGGCGGTGCCACGAGCAACGACAGGCAGTATCGCAGGGAGGGGAGGAGCTGGTGGCCCGAGGAGATGCCGAGCGAGGAAGAGACGGAACACTGCCGCTCCTCGCTCGACCGCGTGGGCTGGAAGGTCGACTGTGTTGTGACTCACGAGGCGCCTGCCGCCATTGCTGAGGGGCTGTGTCGCGAGCGTGGGCGCGAGTATCGAGGCGACCGGCTGCAACGATTCCTTAGCGAGCTCGACGGACGGCTCGGCTACTGCGTCTGGTTCTTCGGTCACTACCACGGTGACAAATGGTGCGACGCCAAGCATCGCCTTATCTACCAAGGCATCGTGCCGATCGAAGATGCTGCGCCCGGTTCTAGGAACCTTCTAGAAGCGCTCTAGAAGGTTTCTAGAAATCAGCAGCCCGACAGGAGAAGCACGGGGCTACTCGCCCTTCATCTGGGTCATGACCTCGACCTTGGCCTCGGCCACAGCCGCCCGCTGCTCGGCTACAGCAAGGCGGTCCTTGAGGGCGGCGACCTCGGCCGTCAGGTCGCGCTGGGCCAGGAGCGCATCGCTCAGCTCGGCTTGGGCTTTCAACGCGGCGTCACGCTCGACGCGCAGACGCTCGATCTCATCGGACATGGCCTCAGCCTCGGCGTGGAGCTGGACGACCTGCCTGCTGAGCTCCCTGGCATCGGCGAGGTATCTGACGCTCGCGGCATGGAGCTCATTGTTCTCGAGCTCGATGCTCGCGGTGTCGAGCTCGAACTTCTCCTCGATAAAGGCGACCCGCTCATTGCAGTCGGCCTCAAGTCTTTCGTTCCGGTCTCTCGCCTCGACGAGCTTGCGGTTGAATTCGTCGAGCTGGGCCCTGAGTAACGCGTTCTCGGTTCTGAGGTCGCCCGTCTCGCGCAGCAGCTTCTCCCGCCACGTCGCCTCGATTCGCTCGGCGGCCTCGTCGAGGACGGACTTCACGCCGTAGATCTCCCTGATTTTCTTCTCGTCTGCCATGGTGCGGCACTCCAATCAACAACGGGCATGGCTCCGCCATGCCATATGGCTGGGAACAATGCACGGCCGCTGTTGATTTGTGTTCGCCCTGCAATCGGTGAGTTCTAAAAGGCGTCTCAAGTCATGCATTCACGCAGGTTTTCGGTTGGAGAAATACCGCACGTTTTCATGGTATCACGCGCCTTAAAGACCATGAATGGACGGCCATATCGATTCGTTGAAAATGGCACCTACGACGTGTTGGTGGCGGGAGAGTGATGGCGTTAAAGATGTCGAGAATGATTATGGGATTGTTTTAGATGCGGGCATGAAAAAGGGTCGAATCGAAGTGTCTGGCCGGACGCCAATTGTCCGGGAACTGTTTCGGTTCGACCCTGTTTCATTTTACATCCGCGGCATGTTTTTGTAGACGCCTGGCGATTACCGACCTTCACGACCTCGATGACGGTTTCCCCGTCCTCGATTCTTGCCAGATTGCGGTGGACATCGCTGCGCGAACGGCCGGATATCATTTGAGCCAGAATCCTCTTCTATTGAAGCGGATTCTGGCTCAGTGGTTTTTAACTCGGTTGTTTGACAGAAGCCCACGTCGATAGTCGGTCTGTGGACTTAAGATTTCGGGGGCTCCCAAGCGTTTTCGATCGCGGCGCGGTAGATTGCAGCGTAATTAAGCATCCAGCTGCCATCACCCGCTTTTTGAATAAACCCCTTATTCTTCAAAGAGGTATAGGCCCGGGAGATCGTGTTCTTACTTAGGTGGTAGCGCTCCTCAATCCATTTGCTTTTTGCGTAAAAGCCCATGGCTCGTTTGTTTTTGGAAGGATTTCCAAGCTTCCATACGAGGCCGAGGATGAGGCGCTCGGCAGCGACAGTGGTGGCACAACACGCCCAGTCGGGCACCGAAATATAATTCGCGTTATCCATTTTCCTTCTAATCTCTCGTTGCTCAGTAACATCATCGGAAAATTTGTCGGAAATCGACGGTAGCTCGCTCATGTTTACCACCTAGTCAAGGTGGGCGGTCCGACCTTCAAGCTGCTTGAAAAGCTCATAAAACGAGCTTTCAAACATGTAATTCGAGCGATGGATTTGGATGAGCTTGCCGGACTCGCGCATGAATTTGCGTGCGGTGTTTTCGCTCCAGCCAGTGAGTTCGCGGATATCGTTAACGCGGAGCAACCGATCGCACTGAGCGGCACCAGTGGGGAAAGTCGGTGTGGACGCCTGAGTGCTAATCTTTGGAGTAGCCATGATGAGCTATCCTTTCAATGAGGGCCCTCCCTGTGCTTGTAAGACTTACCAGGTTCATAAGCACTTGGGGGGCCGGTTTCTATGACTACATGCGTAGCCATCTGACAGCTTTAGCATGTATTAAAACTCATTAGTTGTCAATCAAATATAGCATCTACCTGCGGAAACAGTATTATAGTACCGTAATATTATGAATAAAACGATGAATGAAAAACATGCTATTTCTCGCTTCTCTGTATATAGGCGTTGATGAAGTCTTCGTAGCCTTTAACTGCTTTTATTTCTGATTGTTGAACGAGGCTTGTATACGTTTTGAGCGTGATATTGGGGTCCGCGTGGCCAAGAATACCTTGCACGCTTCTAACGTCCGATCCGTTCGCCAGCATAAAAGTGCTTACGCAATGCCTGAGCTGATGCGGGCAGATGCCCTTATATAGTTTTCCGCCAGTCGAATTATTCGGCTCATAGATTCCAAGATTGCAGCTAACTGCGAAATCGCGAAACCAATGGTTGAAGATGTAGTTCTTCATGTGACAGACAGTAGGGACCCCTTGCTCGACAGCAATATCGCTAATGATGGGAGTGCTGCCAGTCTGGGACAGCCCCAGAGAGGCCAGGAGCTCTTTTTGTATGGCTGACCATGATTGAAGACGTTCGGCCAGGGTTTCTCCAACGGGGATTTTGCGTTGGCTTTCTTGTGACTTGGGTGCCCTCAGTTCATGATCGTTGGTGTACTGCCTGTCAATTTTCAAGGTTTTATTGGCAGGGTCCCAATCGCGCCATTCGAGGCCCAGCATCTCGCCTTTTCGCATACCCGTATACACTAGTACTAGCGTACCAACAGCTTCGGCGGTGAGCTCAATGTGTTGAAGATGTGTGCATAGGGTAGCTACTTGCTCGATTGTCAGTGATTCTCTTTTGTTGCGTGGTCTGCGAACATGAACGGTAGCGCAGGGGTTTCGGTCAATTATTCTCTTTGCGACTGCATTCGACAGAATCTGGCGCAGTTTCGCATTGATTCGTACAAGCTCAGATGGTTTGTATTTTCCCGTACGACGAGCTTCGGCATATGTTTCTTCGATTAGATCGGGAGTTAGCCCCTCAATTGTCTGAAACGCACCGAATAGGTCTTCGATATGCCTGCAATCGTACGCTTCTCTTTCATAGCTCGTTGGCGCAAGCTCGGTGTCCCTATTTTCATGAAAGGCCCAGCAGTAGGACGCAAGCAAAGTGGGCTTTTTAGTTTTAGTGATCGTGCCAGATGAGTTGATTTCAGCCAGCTTGGCCTGCATTGCAGCCTTAGCTTCTGTTTTAGTCTTGCAACGAACCGTATAAGTTGGGGATCGTTTGTAACGCCCTGTCTTAGGGTCCTTGACCCCAAGGGAAAAATAATAGCGATAGGTGTTAGGTGATCTCTTGTCTTTCCAACACGTGCCTCTTCCGCTAATTAGTGGCTGTTCTGACATCTTTGCACTCCGTTTCTTTGAATAGTTTTCAACAATTCATTGAGTGCAGTTTAGCTAAAGCTGTTAGTAATATGTTTGTAAAAGCGTAGGCGCAGCTACCGGAGGTAAAAGACACAAACTGCTATGTTTATCTGCGGTTATATGGTGTTCAATGATGCTTGATGAATAGTAGGGGGTAGCATTAAATCATATCTCCTAAAGCGGGTGTCGACGGTTCGAATCCGCCCGGGGGCACCAGAGATTTGCCGAGCCCGGTACCACCACGGTGCCGGGCTCTTCTGGTCTAAGGGCCGGATTCGGACCGTCGACACCCGCGTCACTCATTTCCCCGCGGGGGGAGTTTTCGAATCCGCCCGGGGGCACCAGAGATTTGCCGAGCCCGGTACCGCCACGGTGCCGGGCTCTTCTGGTCTAAAGGCCGGATTCGGACCGTCGGCACCCGCGTCACCAATTTCCCGGCGGGGGGAGTTTTCGAATCCGCCCGGGGGTACCAGAGATTTGCCGAGCCCGGTACCGCCACGGTGCCGGGCTCTTCTGGTTCAATGCCATGTCAAAAATGAAGCGCCCGCTTGCTGGGGGAGCAAGCGGGCGCCTGTGAGCGAATATGTTTGCGGCGAGAGCCGTAATGAGCGGTTGGGTTGCGACTAGTTGGTCGTACCGGAATCGTCGCCCGTGCCCGAGCCCGAACCCGAACCCGAGCCAGAAAGTGCGACCGTCAGCGTAATCGTGCTGTCGGTAGACTGCTTGCCGGTGGGGGAGACGCCCGTAACGGTGGCGTTTTCGTTGCCGCTCACGGGGTTACCGTTCTGATCGCAGAATGCGATGTTGTAGAACCCGGCGTTGTTGAGCGCGGTAACGGCGGCGGAGATGCTCTTGCCGTACAGGTTGCCCGGAACGCTGGCTTTGCCGGACTTCTTGGCAATGACGACGGTAATCGTGGCGCCAGGCTTCTGCTTGCCGCTGGGGTTCCAGCTAATCACGGTGCCCTCGGTAACCGAATCGTTCTCCTGGTAGCTCACGTCGACGCCAAAGCCTGCCATATCGAGGGCGTTGCGCGCCTGGGCCTCGGTCATGTCGGTCAGATCGGGGACGGAGGTGGTGTCAGGACCGCTGGAGACCTTGTACGAGATGGTCGTGCCCTTCTCGACTTCCTTACCGGGTTCGGTGCCCTGCTCAAAGACCTGGCCCTCATCGGCCTCGTTGGCCTCCTCGGAGGCGTTGCCCTTCAGGCCAACGCTTGCCAGCGCGGCTTCTGCCTGGTCCTTGGTCAGGCCGACAAGCCGGGGAACCTCAACCTTCTCGGAGGGCTTGGGGCCCTTGGAGATTACCAGGTTCACCTTGGTGCCCTTGGCCTTCTTGGTTTTGCCGTTGGGCGTCTGCTCGGCGACCTTGCCCTCGTCGATATCGTCGTTGTAGCTTTGGTCGATGGTGCCGACCTCGAGGCCGGCTTCCTTGATCTGCTCGACGGCAGTCTGCTGGTCCTTGCCCAGCACATCGGGCACGGTGACCTGCTCGCCGCCAAAGAGTCCTGTGGCAAAGGCCACCACGATACCGATGACGGCAACGGCTGCCACCACGGCGGCGATGATCTTGTTCTTGTTGGATTTGGGCTTTTCGACCTCGTAGGAACCGGTGGAGCCCGAAACCGAGCTACGGGCGGTATTCTGGCCGCTCACGCCCGAGACGGGACGTACCATGGCGCGCGTCTGATCGGAAAGCTCGCGAGTCTTGGTGGCGCCCAGCTCACCGGGTGCACCGATGATGCGCGTGGGCTCCGAGATGTTGACGGCACGGCCCGACAGGTAGCTGTTGAGCACCTGACGCAGCTCGTCGGCGGTCTGGAAGCGGTTTGCCGGGTCCTTCTCCATGCACTTGAGGATGATGCGCTCAAGGTCGGCGTCGACACCGGAGTTGATCTGGCTCGGCGGAATAGGCAGCTCGTTGACCTGCTTGAGTGCGACCGAGATGGCGTCGTCACCGTCAAAGGGAACGCGGCCGGTGGCGCACTCGTACATCACGACGCCCAGCGAGTAGATATCCGAGGTGGGGCCGAGGTCCTGACCACGGGTCTGCTCGGGGCTGACGTAGTGGGCGGTCCCGAGCACGTTGTTGTCTTGCGTGAGGTGGCTGTTCTTGGCGCGCGCGATGCCAAAGTCCATCACCTTGATGTTACCGTCGGGCAGCACCATGATGTTTTGCGGCTTAATGTCGCGGTGGATGATCTCGTGCTTGTGAGCGACCGAAAGCGCGGAGCTGATCTGCGAGCCGATCTGGGCGACCTTCTTGGGGTCGAGGGCGCCGTGGCTCTTGATGCCGCTCTTAAGGTCGGTACCGCGCAGGTACTCCATGACGATGTAATAGGTGTCGCCGTCCTTGCCCCAATCGTAGACGCCCACGATATAGGGGGAGGAGAGACCGGCTGCTGCCTGGGCCTCCTGCTTAAAGCGTGCGGCGAAGGTTGCGTCGCCAGCATACTGCGGCAGCATGATCTTGACGGCAACCGTGCGGTCGAGGACCTGGTCCTGTGCACGGTAGACGGTCGCCATGCCGCCTGTCCCCACCTTATCCTTGAGGAGGTATCTTCCCCCGAGGACCCTCTGTTCCATTCCTGCTCCTAACATAACTATTCGCTCAACGATGTGTGTAGTACCTACGATGTGGCCGCTGGGGCCGTGTGGCGCGTTGCCGCTAACTCTTCGGCCGCGGCGCGCCTCGGGTGACCGATTCGATCATGGGCATCACGCTCCCTGTGCGGCGAGCGCTGCGGTCAGGACGATGCCGGCAATCTTGGCCGCCTTGACGTCGTGTTTGTCGTAATCCTCCAAGGCCACCGAGATGGCGACCGTGGGTGAATCGTAAGGTGCAAAGCCAACGAACATCGAGTTGACGTTGGTGCCGCCGGTCTCGGCCGAGCCGGTCTTGCCGGCGACCTTGACGCCGGGGACCTGGGCATCGGTGCCGGTACCGGACTGGACGACGGCGAGCATGGCCTGCTTGACCTGGTCGGCCGTGGCGGAGCTGACGGCCTGACCCAGCGAGCGGGACTGCGTGGTCTTGACCACAGTTCCGTCCGGGGCGAGTACCTGGGCTACAAAGTACGGGTCCATGACCACGCCACTGTTAGCGATGGCGGCGGCAATCACGGCGTTTTGCATGACGGTGGTCTGCGGGCCGGGCGTGTGGTCCATGCCGACAGGCTGGCCGGCGCCGGCCCAAGCGGTCTCCCACTCGGTCATGAGCGACGGGTCTGCCATGATGGAGGCCGCGGAGGTCAGGTCCTGGCCGAGCTTTTGGCCGTAGCCAAAGGCGTTGGCAAACTGCACGAGCGTGTTTGCGCCAACTTCGTTTGCCACCTGGCCAAAGACGACGTTGGAGGACACGGCAAAGGCCTGCTGCAGGCTGATGGTGCCGTAGCTCTCGTTGGCATAGTTGGTGACCGGTGCGTTGCCGATGTCCATGGAGCCGGGCGCTTGGTAGGTGCTGGTAAGGCTGGCGGTACCGGTCTCGAGTGCCGCGGAAAGCGTAACGACCTTAAACGTGGAGCCCGGCGTGTACAGCGCGTCCATGGCGCGATTGTACATAGAGCCGTCCTCGCCGCCGCCCGCTTGCAGCAGGGCGTCGATGTTGGTGTTGTCATAGGTGGGCGAGCTGGCGCATGCGAGCACCGCACCGGTACGCGGGTCGATGACCACTACAGCGCCCTTAAAGCCCTTGAGCGCCTGCTCGGCCGCCGTCTGGATACGCGAGTCGATGGTGAGCTTGGCGGTGTTGCCCGGCTGGGTCTGGCCCGCGAGCGACGCGATGGCGTTGTTCCAGCTGGAGTAATCCTTAGAGCCGGTGAGCGTGTCGTTCATGACACTCTCGATGGCGGTGGTGCCATACTGCTGGCTCACGTAGCCAACCACGTGCGCTGCCAGGTTGCCGTTGGGGTAGGAGCGTACGTAGGTGCCGTCCTCCTGCTGCAGCGACTCGGCCAGCGTCACGCCGTCGGACGTGATGATGGAACCGCGCTGGATGTACTTGGAGCGGGCAATAGTGTGGTTGTTGGTCGGCATATCCTGATAGTCCTTGGCCTTGATGACCTGGACATAGGTGAGGTTGCCGATAAGGATGGCGAACAGCGCCGTAAAGGCGAGCACCGCACGGGTTAGACGGTTGGCGAGCGCCACGCGGCCGAGCACACCGGATTCAGGCGTGTCGAGCAGGCGACGGCGCATGCGCGAGCCGACGGAATGGCTGCCGCTGCCGTAGGAAGACGAGGTGGCAAAGCGCGTGCCCGTCGGGGCGGCGGCGGATGCGACCTGATCATCGGTGATGGCGGTCATGGTGCCGGTGCCGGTAAGCTCGGCCTCGCGTCCGGTCGCTTCGTCACCGGCGCGCAGCAGGAGCGCGACGATGATAAAGCTTGCCAGCAGCGAGGAACCGCCCTGGCTCATAAAGGGCAGGGTGACGCCGGTCAGCGGTATCAGGCGGGTAACGCCGCCCACGATCAAAAAGGCCTGGAAGCTGATGGCGGCCGTAAGGCCCGTGGCGCTAAAGGCGGCGAGGTCGGATTTAGCGCGGGCAGCCGTGGTCAGGCCACGCACGGCAAAGAGCATAAACAGGATGAGCACGGCGCCGCCGCCCAAAAGGCCCATCTCCTCGCCGATGGCAGAGAAGATAAAGTCGGACTCGACGACAGGGATGTTGTTGGCCATGCCGTTGCCGATACCAACACCGACCAGACCGCCATCGGCAAGCGAGAAGAGCGACTGGACGATCTGGTAGCCCTGGCCCTGGGCGTCCTTAAACGGATCGACCCAAACTTGGAAGCGCACCTGAACGTGCGACAGGAACTTGTAGGCGCCCACGGCGCCGACGGCCAAGAGCGCAAGGCCGATAACGACATACGAGAATCGACCCGTGGCAACGTAGAGCATCAGCAAGAAGATGGTGTAGAACAGCACGGCCGAACCCAGGTCGCGTTCGAAGACGACAACGAGTAGGCACACGCCCCACACGGCAAACAGCGGCAGCAGCAGTCGCAGGCGAGGGATCTTAAAGCCCAGGATCTTGCGGTTGGAGATGGAGAGCAGCTCGCGGTTCTCGGCCAGGTATCCGGCCAAGAACAGCACGATAAAGACTTTGGCGAACTCGCCGGGCTGGATGGTAAAGCCCGCGATGCGAATCCACAGCTTGGAGCCCGAGATCGTGGTGCCGATAAAGATAGGCAGCATCAGCAGAATGATGCCGATAATGCCAAAAGTGTACTTGTAGCGCATGACTACGTCGAGGTTCTTAACCAACGCGAGCGTTCCCACCATGAGCGCCACCGAGACAAACAGGATGATGAGCTGTGAGATGGCGAGAGCGGAGGCGAGGCGTGTCACGAACGTGATGCCGATGCCCGAAAGTATAAATACGATGGGTAGGATGGCGGGGTCGGCGCCGGGCGCCAAGATGCGCACGGCGATATGTGCCGCGGCGAAGGCGGCAAAGAGGCCGATCGGCACCGCGAGCGTCTCAAAGGAGATGGCGGCGCCCGCGGTGAGCACGTACATCGCATACAGCAGGATGACGGGGAACGCCGAGGCGATGAGCAAGAGCAGCTCGGTGTTGCGGCGACTCATAAGCGGCACTCCCTTTCTAGTTCTTTTCGGAGGCTTCGGCCTCGGCGGACTGTTCGGCGGTTTTCTCGGAATCTGATTCGGAGGTCGATCCCTGATTGGTGTTGTCGCGAATCGTTTGCGCGTCGATCACCTGGCGGGTCTGCTCTTCATCGATCTGGTGGCGGTACTTGGATATCGTGTCCTGCGCATCGTCGACACTTGTTTGCGGAATGCCCGCCTTGAGGCGGTTTTGCGTGTCTTCGGGCAGGTCGGACAGCTTGATGCTGGTTTCGCTTTCGAGCCAGTGGAGCTTGAGTCCGAGCGGCTTGCCGGGAAGGCCGCGCCAAACGGCGACATTGCCCTGGTAGGTACCCAGGTAGTACGAGCCGGTGACACCCGTGTAGGCCCAGATGCCAGCTGCCAGCACAAAGACGAGGGCCAGGATGGCGGCGATAGTAATGTTGCGGCGACGCACGCGTTGCGCCTCGCGCATAACGCCATCGTCAACCAGGTCAACGACTACTACGGTCACGTTGTCGTGGCCGCCGGCGGCAAGCGCCGCGTCCACTAGGTTGTCGACGCAGATTTGCGCGGTTGAGGACTGCGTGGCGATGTTCTCGATATCGCTATCGGGAATCATGCTCGAAAGGCCGTCGGAGCACAGGATCAGGCGGTCGCCTTCCTCGATATGCAGAGTGAAGTGGTCGGCATACATGGCGGGGTCCGAGCCCAGCGCACGGGTGATGACCGAGCGGTTGGGGTGGACGCGAGCCTCGTCTGCCGTAATCTCGCCGGCGTCCACGAGCTCCTCCACGTAGGAGTGGTCGCGGGTCACGCGGATGAGCGTGCCCTCGTGGAGCAGGTAGGCGCGAGAGTCACCCACGTGGGCGATGGCGAGCGTGTCGTTTTCGATATAGGCGCAAGTGGCTGTGCAGCCCATGCCGGGCTTGCCCAGGCCGTTCAGGGCCGCCTCGATTACGGCGGCGTTGGCTGCCTCGACGGCTGCGGCCAGGCGTGCTGCGTCGGCGGACTGCGGGGCCGTCTTGGCAATAGTCTCGACGGCGATGGAAGAGGCTACCTCGCCGGCGGCGTGACCGCCCATGCCGTCGCATACGCAAAAGAGCGGGGACTGCACCAGGTAGGAATCCTCATTGTGCGGGCGTACGCAGCCAACGTCAGAGCGGGCGCCCCACATGAGTTGCGTGGTGGTGCCGGCATCATAGGTCGAGTCGGTCTCGATGCGCTCCTCGGTCAGGGGCTCAAAGCTCATGGTCGAGCCGGGGTCTTTGAGCTTGGCCTCAACGGCGGCAACGTCGATCTCGGCTGTGTCACCGGGAGAGACGGTGTCGGTCTCGGCGTTTGATTCGGAATCGCTGGTGTCCGGGGAGTCGGGCTCCTCGGACACGCGGGCGGTCGACTCGTCGTCTTGCGGGCTGACGTCTATGGGCTCGGGCGTCGCAAAGTGCGACGGCGCGGGCGTGCTTTGCGACTGGGCGGCGGGCTCGGTCACGGCATCGGACTCGCTTGCGGGCGCAGGCTGCGGGGCCTTGGGTGCAGGGCCGTCCTCGGGGGATGGCCCCGCCTCGGGCGCCGGCGTAGACACGGGCGCAACCTCGGATGCCGGGGCTATGGGAAACGCCGGCGCGGCGGGTTCGGGTGCCGCAAACACCGCAGCGCTCTCGTTGATTGCCGCGGCGACGGGCTCTGCAAAGTGAGCCGGCGCCGAGGTTGCTTCGGGCGCTGTGGGCTGTTCCGCGGCATGTGCGCCGATGGGCGCCGCTACGGCATCCTCTTCGTCCTCGTTATCGGCGAGATCCGAAATATCATGCGTTACATGTGAAAGAGGCAGGGAGAACACGGTGTCCTCGGGTTCCACAGGTGCGGAGCCCGCCGGAGCGGCGTGGGCCGGCGCAGCTGTGGCGGCAGCCGGTGCCTCGGTCATAGTCGCGGACTTGTTCTCCTCGTCGATCATCGACGGTTCACCTTCATGACCACATCGCCAATCTGGACTTCGTCGCCCTCGCGCAGCGTTGCGGGCTCCACAAGCTGGCGGCCGTTGACGAGCGTGCCGTTAAGCGAGTTGAGGTCCTCGATGATGAGCGCCGGGCCCTGCAGTGAAAAGCGCGCATGTGAGGCCGAGACGAACGGTTCGTTGATGCAGATGTCCGAAGATGGCGAGCGACCGACGATGACGGGGCCGAGCATGTCTACGTGGATGCCGCGGATACCGCGCGGACCCTTGTCCACATCGATCGTCCAGATAGCCGAGTCGCGACGCTGCCCGCGCACAAGTCCCACGCCGGTCTTCATGACGGCGAACAGGAAGATATAGAGCAGGGCGACCAGGACGATGCGGCCTGCAAAAAGGACGATATCGATGTTCATAAGAGACTATCCCCTAAATTCAAAGGTGCTCAGGCCAAACGTCAGCAGATCGCCGTTGCGCAGCGGGCAGCGCGTAATGCGGCGGTTGTTGACGAGCGTGCCGTTGGTGGAATTGAGATCCTCGATCGACCAATCCGAGCCCGTAAAGGTGAGCTGGGCGTGGCGGCGCGACACGTTGGGGTCGCGCAGGGCAATGTCGGAAACTGAGCGCTCGCGACCGATGGTCACCTGTGCGGAGGTGATGCTATGGCTCTCGCCGCTCACGACGTCGACGAGCTGGGCGAGCGGGCGCTGCGGGGCGCGAGTGCTCGCCATGTTGGAGGCGATGCCGGCTGCGGCGCCTAGGCCCACGGCGGCACCGGTCGCGGCGGCTCCGCCCATGCCGGCAAGCGCGTCGCGCGAGACGGTCTGCGGCACCGGGATGGGTGCGGCGGCGGGGTCGGGGACGCTAGGCGCGAAGGGATCTGCTACGGCAAGCGGGTCAGGAGCGGCGGCGCGAGGCGTCGGCTGCTGCTGGGGCATGGCGGCGGGGCGCTGCGGCTGCGGGGCAGCAAACTGCTGCTGGCCGGCGCGCGGGGCGCTGGCGGCACGGCTTGCCGCGGAGTTGTTTTGGCCCAGACCGTTTTGATAGGCGCGCTCTTCTTCGTACAGGCGGCCGAGCGTGGGGGCATCGACGTTCTCGGCAAAGACCGAGAACTTGCCGGCGCGCAGCTGCGGATCGATCATAAAGCGCACGAGGGGCTCGCCGACAAAGACATAACGGCGCTTTTCGGCCTGCGCCTTCACAAACTCGCGGACCTCGCGCGAAAGCTCGGGGTAGAACGGGGCGAGCATGGGATCGTCGTCGGCGGCGATCAGGATGGTATAGAGTGCCGGCGCCGTGTTGACGCCATTGATCACCAGAGTCTGATCCTCCATGTCGCGAGCGGCCTGCTTGGCAAGCTTCTTAAAGGAGAACGGGGCACGGGTGGCACCGAAGATGCCGGCCACGTGGTCCTCGAAGATGTTCAGGAAGTTCACGAAAGATCACTCTCCGTATAGGTTCTTTGGTATCCGAGCAAATATAGGCATATCCCAACGATTATAGAGGATAGGGTTCCCGCAACTGCCGCCTTGGCGGCGACCGCGGCTGCAAGGCTGGCAATTTCCATATGGTGTGCAAGACAGGATGCCGCTGCGCAGCCGATGCCGGTGACAGCGATGGCGGCGATGGCGGCAAGGTTTGAGCCCTGATCGGCACGCTTGGCATGGGCATTGAGCAGCGCAGATGACGCCGCGGCAGTTGTCGCGACCAGCGCAAAGGCAGCCCAAAGGAGCGGGTCTTCCAGCGCTGCGGCAACGTTGCCGAGCCCCAGCACGCCTCCGGCTGAAAGCGCGACCGTGGTCAGACGGGCAAAAAGCGCGCCCATGCCCGTTGCCGCGGCGGCGCTTGCCGGGCCGAGCCAAAATGACGCGACGCCGGCGGCGACCCCAGCTGCCAGGAAGGTATTGCCGGTCAGACAGCCAAGCGCAAGCGCGCAGGTGAGTGCGGCGCTCGCGGCAGCCTCGGTGCGACCCCAGGCGATCCACCAACCGGACATGGCAGCGGCAAAGATCACCGCGACGGGCAACATCGACAGGATGCCCTGCGCCTGCATGGTGGCGTTGGCCATGAGCACCAAAAAGCCCACAGCCGAGATGGCCGAGCCAATCTGGGGGGCCAGGCCAGCCGCCGCTCCGATCGCGATAGCCGCAATGACCAGGCCGGGAAGCGCCGCGACCCCGGCCGTTTGCATCAGCAAAAAGCTAAAGGTGCCGCACGTTAGCGCCGAGATAGCGTGCATGGTGTAGTCGCGCGCATGGCTCCAGCGCGTGCCCGCCCAGCCGAGCGCGGGGTCGACCTCTATGGCGTCGTCCTCATAGTGCGACGGCTCGATATCGTCGGGCTCCTGCTCGTCATCCGAAAGCTCGCCCACCATCTGCTCCAGGCTGCGACGGCCTTCGCGCACGCTGCCCAGACCGGCAAGGAGCTGGTCGCAAAATGCCTCGATGCTGTTGGGGCGGTCCTGCGGCATGGGGGAGAGCGCGCTCATGAGCGCGCTCTCGGCTCCCGGGGGAAAGTGTGGTATCAGCTCGCTGGGATAGGTGGCGCCGCCGATGATGCGGCCGAGCGAGTCGGCGGGCGTGGCCGCCATAAAGGGAGCGCTGCCGCACAGGCCCTCGTAGATCACACAGGCGAGGGCAAAGACATCAGCGCGTTCGTCGACCGTGCCGGTCTCGATATCGAGCTGCTCGGGCGGCATGTAGCCGATGGTGCCGCCGCGTGAGCCGCCAAAGCCACCGGCAGACGACAGTCGCGCCATGCCAAAGTCGGTGAGCTTTACATTGCCCGAGTGGTCGATGAGCACGTTGGCGGGCTTAATGTCCAGGTGGAGTACGCCATTGCTATGGGCGAAGGCGAGCGCCTGGCCCAGCGCGTCGGCAATGGCCGCGGCCTCGTCAAAGGTGAGCGAGTGGCCGTCCACGCGATGCAAAAACTCGGCCAGCGACATACCGTCGACATACTCCATGACCAGGTAGGCATAGGCGGTGTCATGCGTAAAGTCGATGACCTGCACGATATTGGGATGTTGAAGCATGGCGGCAGTGTGCGCCTCGCGCAGGACATCCATGATGTCGCTGGCGGGCATGCCGGCGCCGTTGATAAGGGGGATGCGCTTAATGGCGACGCGGCGGCGCAGGTGCGTGTCGCGGCAAATCTCGATGGAGCCAAAACCGCCGGTCGCAAGTGTCTCGAGCGGCTGGTACCGCTTGAGCAGCTCGCGAGAGCTGGTGCCCTCCAAAGGAACGTCCGGCGAGAACCGGGCGGTATGTTGCGAGAAAAGCGGCATGGCCAATCCTCGTGCGTTTAAAGTTCGTTTGCGAGCGGCGGGCGCGGGGCCGAGCCGTTCGCGGTGGCATAGATGCTGCTAGTGTAGCACGCTCGGGCAGATGGCGAGGAAACGGGGATGAGGTGGTCCGATCGATTCGGGCCGTTTCGGCTCGTTCGGAAAGCGCACCCCAGTTTTCAGCCAAATAATGGGATGCGCCTTCCAAATGGGGTGGGCTGCGGAAACTGCATCCCAGAATATTGCCCTGGAACGAGATGCGCTTTCCGAACCGGCGTCTAAAAGGAAACCGCATCCCGCTTTGATGTGGGGACTGCGAACAAAAGCCGGACCGTGATCTGGCGCGGATTGGAGTTCGCCTGAATCATTGATGCTGGCTGGTGTGAGAACAGAGATAAACGAGCGGCTCGAGCGATATAATGACACGCTATGGAGGCCATATGCTTTTTTCCCGCCGTTCTGCTACGTCTGCCTGCGCCATTGCGCTTGTCGTAATGGCGGTCACCCCTTATCACCGGTTTTCATCTTCAATCGGCCTGGCGTCAGGTGCAATGACCTGGCTCGTTATCCTGGGCGCATGCCTCGCGGCGTTTGGTCACGGTGTTGCGCTCCGCAAGGGGAGAGAAATAAGGCGGCCGGGGTTCCTTGGCGCCTTCGGTATTTTCCTTGCTGCTATTGCAACGGTTCCCGAATGGGCCGACCTGGCCTTCTATGCTCGCGGAGATTCTATTCCATTCGTGTTTGCGCCTATCTGGCTGTTGCGCGGCGTTTCATGCGCCTCGTGCTTTGCTGGGTCGTTGCTCCTCTCATATGTAATTTGGGATACGGCGGGCTCTCCTTTGACGCGGGGGGCGACGCGGGCTGACGAAAGA
This sequence comes from Collinsella sp. TM06-3, assembly GCF_003436395.1. NCBI lineage: Bacteria > Bacillati > Actinomycetota > Coriobacteriia > Coriobacteriales > Coriobacteriaceae > Collinsella > Collinsella sp. TM06-3. Next base: position 28,991 of record NZ_QSPG01000015.1, read on the forward strand.
GAAACTCGTCATCCGCAGGACGCGATTTTTACAGAAACAATAGCCGTCATGTCTTGTCTGCTGTTCTGCTGTCGAGTTTCATGGAGAGTCATCCCTGAGCCATGGGGAGCACTCTCTGTTTCGGCCGCGTCAATTGGTCTTGTGCTTTTAATTCCGTTGGTCTATCTCGTATTGGTTGCGGTCCCGCTGTTTTGCTGTTTCAGCGCCTTTGGTCGGGGACAGAGCGACGTGTTTGCCCGTTCTGCGCTCGTGGCAGTCCCTATTGGCCTTGTTCCGGCTGTTGAGGCGGCATACTTTGCAAGCGATGACGCGATCATTGCATTGCTTGCGATGGGGTCCGCTATCGCTGCTGCCTTCGTATGCATGTTGCTAAAGAGAAAACGGGACAACAATTCGGATATCGCCTGCGTGTCCGACCCATTCGATGCGGGGGTGTTTTCCCCTGCCCTGTCGCCTAGAGAAGAGCAGTTTGTTCGACTGCTGCTCAAAGGGAAAACGCCGGCGGAAATTGCCAAGGAGACGGATACGAAGTCATCGACGGTGCGAACAACGCTTCACCGAGCATACGGGAAGGCGTCGGTTGCGGGCTCACGCGAGCTCGTGGCGTTGTTTGTGGACGAGGGTGATGCTGTAGGGCCCGAGCTGTCGCGGCGGCATGCTGACGATATGTTGGCATCAGCTCGGACGCGCCGGCTGTTTCGATACCTGCTCACATTATTTTTTATCCTCCTTGCGGCGGGCCCCTTGGTAATGGCGGATAGTTATTGGGGATCCGGTGTTTCATGGGCTGTTACCTTTTCTCTCTCAAGCTATGCATTGGGTCTCGGACTGCTTCTGTCGCTGCACTACGCGGGTGAAAAACTGAATCGTGAAGCTGCACTGACTAGAACGGATGGGGCGATTGGGCTCGGAAGCCCGTGCGTGTGGGCGATACTGTCTGCCGTGGAATGGTCTTTTGTCTATATCGCGGCATGGAGGTGCGTACGCGATCCGTTGATGGCTGTGCCGGTCCTGTTTTGCGGCATGACGTCTATGGCTTCGCTCGCTGTTGGGCTGTGTTCATTTAAGGCGCGTGGCCGTACTCGGGCTATCGTGCCGTTGGCGTTAATAGGTGTATCCGCTTTAATCTATGCAGCCACTAGGGGGCGAATCCATGGACTTGCGGTGCTGACGGGGATACTGTTCACATATATAGTGCTGCGTAGCTGTCCGCAGCGCAAAATGCTCGGGGTATGGATGCTTTGCTTTGGGGCGACGGCTCCTGTTTGGGTTGTCTTGCTCAACATGGCGCAGGATCTGATGGTTTTCGAGCCGTTGTTCCTTACTTCGTTGCTGGGGCAAAGTTCGGCTGTCAATGTCGTCGTGGCAACGGTGATCGTCTGCTGGTCTGCGCCCATGTTCGTCACGCACATCGCGCTCACCCGCTCGGTTGAGAACGAGAAGGCCGTCTTGGAGTACCGCGCGAACGGGCTTACCGAAGCAGCTCGCGTGCGCCAGCTTGCCCTGCTTGCGTCGCGCTCCCTTTCTGATGTTCAGTCGCAAATTTTGCTGATGACGGCAGAAGGCGCAACGACAAAGACCATTGCGGAGGATGTCGGTTACGCTGCATCTACGGTGCAAGCACTGCGGTCTGCATCTTACCGCCAGTTGAAGATCAAGAATAAAGCGGAGCTTGTTTCATTGTTATCGCAGGTAGATAACGTGTAAACGCCTGAGCGATCAACTCAATAGCGGGTGTTTACAGACATCTTTCTCTATTCATGCAAAGGTTGCCGTGCGTCGACGCATTGTTAACCGCTTTTGATTGGAGAAGGCCATGATTAAGCCAAGGAGCGCTATTGCTCGAATCGGAGTCGGCTTGGCGATTGTTGCGGGCTTGTCGATGGGTGCACCTGCCGCATCATTTGCTCAAGAGGAGTTTGACACTTCCCAGGTTTCTAGCATTTCGCAGAGCGCGGATGCCGGAATTGCCACATGCAAGAACAACGAAGATAGAGATTTCGCTTTTCAATGTTCTGGCACGAGCGCAACCGGCTATCGCCAGAAAGAAGATTCATCTTCAGTCTACATTTGGATCAAAGGCTATTCAGGAAAGCCGTTACGTTTGTACGTGGACGGTGCCTATGACAATAGAGGAACGGGCAATTTGAATTGCACGCAGGGCGTGTATCGCTCCAACCATGAGCGTGAATGGGAGATATACAATCTCGTCCGTGAGAATAAACGCAGCTATGCTCGTCTGACTGCATGGGCCGAGTCCGGATACGGCACGGTCTATGGAAAGTGGAGCCCCGATTGCTTCGGCCATTTTAACAAACTTCCCTCCTAGCCAATCCGCAGCTTCTTGTTGTGATTAGGGCCGGGCCGAGTGTTGCTACTCGGCCCGGCCGAAGGGAGGGTGATGTCGCTTGAATAGAAATCTAATGCGGCACGAGTTGTCCAAGATATTTGGCAATCCTATATTTGCGTTGACCCTTATGGTTGCAACTGCAATTTCGATGGCGGCTGCCATTGAGGCATGGTGGACGCTCGAGACTGAGCGCAAGCAGCTGTTATCGCTTGGCTATGGCGTTGGTTTGCAAGCCCAGGCATACCTCGGCCAAACGCGTGAAAGTAGCTTTGGTAACTGGATCGTTGTGAGTGCAAATGCACCGCTATCGGCATCAGTGTTTTTCTATGCGCTGCCGTTGCTTGCCATGCTGGCCGGGTCGTGGTCATGCCTGTCCGAGCGTTTGAGCGGTTACGAGGCGCAGATCTGCACACGTGTTTCTAGAAATGCATACGTGAACGTGAAGATGCTGTCTGCTTTCCTCTCTGCGTTTGCGGTCACGGCTATTCCGCTACTCGTGAACTTCCTGATTGTCTCAATGCTATTTCCCGCGTATCTCCCCCGGGTCGACGAATCGACTTACGTCGGGCTCTATCTGCATAGCTATTTTTCTGGCCTGTTTTATTCCCGGCCTCTGTTGTACGTGCTGGTTTATACACTGTTCGATGCGGTGACGCTGGGGGCTCTATCCATGGCCGTGACCGGTCTGTCGGTTGTGTTTCGCAGCAGAATCAAGGCGATGGTCGTTCCATATCTGATTATGGTTGCATGGCACTTTGTTAACGACTGGATTTTTAGCGTCCTTTCATGCGTCGGCTTTAACTGCAACATTCTTAACAGCATCAGGTCGGAATCACTAAATAACTGGCCCGACATTCGAGCAGGGTTTGCAGAAATCATTTTGCTGTTCGTCTTTTCTTTGATTTTCGCGAGATTCTTAAAAAGACGCGAGGTGGTCTGATGCTGTTTAGGCTGGTCGCCGCGGACCTGAGGACCGTTTTGAAGAAGAACATCCTTACTTTTATTGCGATTGCGGCAGTGACCGTTGCGAACTTGGTGTACGCCTACGGCTTGTCTTCTGTGTATGGGGTTCGGACGAATGCCTTGGGGTTTGCTGATAATCTCGCGCTCGTGTTTGCCGGATCCGCTCCGTTTGAGCCTAGGCCCGGGCTCATGTTTGTGCCTCCGTTAGGATGGCTATTTGTCATTCTGCTTATTCTCTATACAACACTCGATTATCCGACCGAATCGTTGCACGGGTTTGGTTTGCAAGCGCTTGTTCGATGCCGGTCAAGAACCCTTTGGTGGGTCTCGCGTTTTATCTTGGTGGCGGCGGTAACGGCATTTTCGCTGCTCGTGGTGGTTTGCTCTGTTGTGATTTGGAGCTTGATGGTGAGCGCCTCGTTCAGCGCGGTCATTCATGGTGAGTCGCTTCAGCTGGCTAATTTGGCGCCGTGGTTTCTCAAAGCTGGCGAGGCGGATGCGCTGCCGTTTTTCACAGGTCTCTTTTTTGCTTTCGAGGCGCTTGCGTTTGCGCAGGCAGTGATTGGCTTTGTACTTGGGCCGTCGGTCTCGTTTGTGGTTTTAATGAGCTACCTGATCTGCTCGGCATATGCACGGCATTGGGCGCTATTGGGTAACGCCTTGATGCTGTTGCGCTGGGGCGGAATTGTCAAAGATGGAATCGCGGCGGGCTCGAGTGGCTTGTTTTCAATTGTGATTATGTCGTTATGCCTATCGTTGGGTGGACTGTGGTTTCGAAGGGCCGACCTTATAGAAAAGGGGGACAAGATATGAGCGTGATCGTTAGGGACGTATCGAAGCGCATAGGCAAAAACGATGTTCTGCGTAACGTGTCCATCGAGGTTGACCCTGGGACTGTGGTCGGTCTTCAGGGGATAAACGGTTCGGGTAAGACCATGCTTATGCGAGCGGTCTGCGGATTGATCAAGCCTACCGAAGGCGAAATCTCTATCGATGGCCAAAGGCTTGGGGCGGACATCTCTTTCCCGCCGAGTCTGGGGATGTTGATCGAGGCGCCTTCCTTTTTGGGCTATCTGTCTGGTTACGACAATCTGGAGCTCATTGCTCAGATCAAGGGCGTTGCAACCCGCGAGGACATTCGCTCTGCCCTGCGGCTCGTGGGGCTCGATGCAGACGAAAAAAAGAAGTTCCGAGCATACTCGCTTGGGATGAAGCAGCGTCTGGGGATAGCTGCGGCAATTATGGAAAAGCCGAAGCTGCTTGTTCTCGATGAGCCAACAAATGCCCTCGACGAAGCGGGCGTGGAAATGCTCAAGCGCGTTGTGGCGATGGCGGCATCAACGGGTCGCGAGGTTATTCTGTCCAGCCATGACGGAGAGGTGCTCGAGGAGCTGGCCGATCGGGTTTACTGCATGCGCGACGGTGCCGTTGTGAAAGTTCGGGAAAGGTCGTGAGCGCGATGAAGAAGACCCTGTGGACAAGAAGGTCGGCGCTTGCGCTTTTCGGCTGTGCTGTTACTGGCCTTGCGGGCATGAGGGCGAGCGTCGTTAACGGGAACCGGACGGTCATTCCTGAGAAATATTATGCGGAGGGCGAATGGCTCTCGATGGATGGGGCGTTTCTGGGGTCGAAGGATGTGGCGACTGACGGGTATTCGTTTTGCATAGACGGGGCAGAGCTGCTCACGCCGCGCGAGTATCTCAAGCGTGCGCATGATGATTATTCAAAATATGGCATCGTGGATACGAAAACGAAATTGAAGGACGCCGACATCACGTGTGTTATCGCCGTAAAGATGCGTGTCAGGAATAAGGACAATGTCGAAGGCGGAATCAAAACGTATGTTTGGCATTTGGTGCCGGAGTCTGCGCCAAACTATGACTTTGTGGTCAATACCGATCTGATAACGCAGGCAATGCCGGCTCTGGGCGGTTCTGCTGCGTTTGCTGTACAGGTTGGGGCGGAGAACGAGTTGCTTGTCCCATTCATGATGCAAAACACCAACGACTATTTCGAAGGTTACGAGACCGTCCGTTTTGAGAAGGCTTTTCCTGGGACTTATACGATGAAGATGACCGATCTGCCAGAGAGAAGGCTCTTAAGGTTTGAAGTGAAGTAGCTCGAGAGTTAGGCAAAATGGGTCCATCGGCGGTACCCGCGCCCGATTTCAGGCGCTCCGACTCGGAATCGGGCGCGGGACGAGGCACCTTCGGTGTCGGCCGGATTACCGCTTCTTCTTGTTCTTCTTCTGCTTGCGCTGCTTGCCCTTGTTGCCCTGGGGCTTGTCGGCCTGTTTTGCTTCGGCAGCGGCCTTTTCTGCCTTCATCTTCTTGCGTTTGGTCTCGATGCGGAGTTTTTTGTTGATGCGCGCCTTAAGGAAGGCGCCAAACTGCTCGGCATCGCCGCGAACAAAGGTGTCCTTAGGGATCGCCACGCCCTGGTCGGCGAACATGGCAACAAAGATGCGCTCGCCGTCGAGCACGTGGTCGAGCTTTTCAAACGGGAAGAACTGCGACTTGCCGCTCTTGCCCCAGACCATCAGACCGTCCTCGTTGGCGGCGACGCGGCGGTAGCGGCCACCCATGGACTCGTCGGCCTCAACGGCATCGATAAAGTCGCGGGCGAGGGTGTGGTGCAGGTTTTTGCTCCACCAGGCCAAAAAGGCGCCGAATACGATCAGGACGACGCCAAACTTGATCCAGTTACCGCCGGCCAACAGCATGCCAATACCGAGCAGCGCGGCAATTGCCGCGGCGACATACAGCGAGCCGCGACGCCTGGGCGAGGCGACCAGGCGGGCGAAGTCGGTGACCAGATCGTTTTCGTACTGATACTCGTTGAGGTACAGGATGCCGTCATCGGCTGCTGCCTGCGCCTCGAGCGCGACCTCGACCTGGTCGGCTGCTTCGGAGGGAACGAGGTTGCTCTCTGCGTCTGCCATGCTCTTTGGACTCCTATCGCGGCGGGCTCGCCGTACGGGTTATTATGGATGCAGTATGCCGTGCGACCGCATGGCCGCCGCGGCAACAGGACTCAGTATACCCGGGGGAGCACCCATGGAATCGTTGTACCGAAAGTATCGCCCGCTCACCTTTGACTCCGTGGTGGGCCAGCAGCATATCGTCTCGACGCTCGAGCACGCCATCACCGAGGGGCGCCTGTCCCACGCCTATCTGTTCTGCGGACCGCGCGGCACGGGCAAGACCACCATGGCGCGCATTCTGGCCAAGGCGCTGCTGTGCCGCAATGCCGAGGCGGCGCGCGCCGAGGGTGCAAGCGGCTGCATGCCCGACGGTACTTGCGAGGAGTGCGAGCTCATTGCCGAGGGTAACCACCCCGATGTCTACGAGCTCGATGCCGCCTCCCGCACGGGCGTGGACAATGTGCGCGAGGAAATCATCAACTCCGTCAACTTTGCCCCGGTACGCGGCAAGTACAAGATCTATATCATCGACGAGGTCCACATGCTCACGACGGCGGCGTTCAACGCGCTGCTCAAGACGCTCGAGGAGCCGCCGGCGCACGTGATCTTTGTGCTGTGCACCACCGACCCGCAAAAGATTCTGGAGACCATCCTCTCGCGCTGCCAGCGCTTCGATTTCCACCGCATCGGCAACGAGGATATCGAGCGTCGCCTGGCATACGTGTGCGAGCAGGAGGGCTTCGATTACGACGACGAGGCGCTCGCCATCGTGGCGCGCCATGCCAAGGGCGGCATGCGCGACGCGCTCTCCACGCTGGAGCAGCTGAGCGTTTTTGGCAACGGTTCTGTGCATGCGGACGATGCCCGCTCGCTTTTAGGCGAGGTTTCGGACCAGATTCTGGGCGAGTTTTCCCGCGCCATTGCCGATCGCGATGTTGCCGAGCTCTATGGACTGATCCGTGCGCAGGTCGAGGAAGGAAACGACCTGCTGGAGCTGACGCGCGACCTGGTAGCGCATGTGCGTGACGTGTACGTTGCCTGCGTTGCCGGTGCCCGTGCCGAGCTGTTTGAGGGCGGCTCCGAGCAGGCCGAGGCGCTTGCTGCCGAGGCCGCTGCCTTTGGCGAGCATCCTGCCGACCGCCTGGCCCGCGTGCTGACGGTGCTCGACGATGCCGCACTGGAGATGAGGGGCGCGAGCGACGTGCGCCTGGTGCTCGAGATTGCCTGTACGCGTCTGGCACGTCCCGAGGCTGATTTAACGATTGAAGCATTGGCCGAGCGCGTGGCTCGCTTGGAGGCCATGGTTGCCAACGGCGCCGTGCCGGCGAGCGTGGCTGCTGCTCAGGCCGCTGCGCCTGCAGCATCCGTACCCGCTGCTGCCCAACAGCCGACGCTCATTTCGGGCGCTCGTGCTGCCGCTCCGGCGGCATCCGCTGCCCCCGCTGCTACGTCCGCGCGCCAGGGCGGTATGCCTTGGGACCGTGGTGCTGCTGTTCCGGCTGCCCAGCCTGCGTCCCGTTCTGCGTCCGTGTCAGCTTCCAAGCCTGCAGCGCCTGCACCTCAGCCTGCGCCAACTCCGACGCCTCAGCCCGTTGCGGCCCCCGCGCCTGCCACCGCTCCGGCACCTAAGCCCCAGTCCAACAATGCCGCCCAGGTTGCCGCCGCCGGTACTGCCGAGACGCCCGCGGTCGATGATGCCGGAGAGCTGCAGCGCAAATGGGCCGAGGTTGTCGAGCGTGTCAAGGCGCGTCAGGCTTCCTACGCAGGGCTTTTGCTCAACGCCCGCGCCACGGCCGACGACGGCTCCAAGCTCACGGTCTCGTTCCCCGCGGGTTCGACTTTTGCCATTAAGATGCTCGGTCGCGCCGATACGCAGTCGGTGGTCCTGCCGACGGTCTGCGCGGTCTTCGGTCGTCGTACCGTCGACTATGTCCTGGGTGGGGGTGGCACGCCGGCTCCTCAACATGAGGAGCATTCTCCATCTGCACGGGCTGCGGCATCTGCGGACCCGCAACCCGTGTCCTCGGCGGCCCCTGTATCCTCGAGCGCCAGCGCGCCGCAGCAGCAAGCGGCGCCGGTAGCGGCATCGACCCCGTCGGCGCCTAAGCCCGCGGCACCCAAACCGGCTGCTCCGACACCCGCGCCCAAGCCCGTCTCGCCCGCGCCCAAGTCGTCTGACCTGGGCAAAGCCCCCTGGCTACGCTCCGACAACCCCGCCGGCGCTCCTGCCACGGGTAAGCTCCCGACCGAGCCCGCACCCCGTGCGCCCGAGCGCTCGGCTGCCCCGAAGGCTCAGCCTGTCGCGCAGTCCGCGCCGTGGGAATCCGAGCAGGTGCCCTACGACGACGCCATGGTCGGCGGCTTCGCTGGCGATGCGAGCGGGGACGATCTGCCTCCGTTCGACGTGCCGGGTGCGACGCCCGCGCCCAAGCCCGCTGCGGAGGCACCCGCGGCCCCCGCAAGCGACGACGCCCCCGCGGCTCCCTGGGAGTCCAACCCCGGTGCGGGCAGCCCCTTCGGCCATCAGGGCGCAGCCCCGAGCATCCCGCAGACCGAGGACGAGGCCAAAGACCTCATCCGCAGCGTCTTCGGTCAGGCCACCATCTTCAAGCCGGTGGAGTAGCTGCGCAGGCGGGTATACTGCTCAAGAAGAGAACCCTTTGAACGGAGCGAGCTTATGATGTGGGAATATGTCCGCCTCGAGGACGATACGCAGGTTTCGTATTCCGAAGTCCGGGAGGACAACACGGTGAAGGTTGTTGTGGAGCGCCCGCGCGATTGGGGTTTTGACACGGCGGAGTGTATCTTGCCGGCATTCAATTGGGTGTCACACGAGGGCTTTAGCGAAGCGAACCTCAAAGAACTCGATGATTTCGTGCGCAACAATGCCCCGCTCATCCTGCGTTTTGCCTACGAAGGCGGACGAGTCTATGCCTAGTCTCTTCCGACTCGGCCATATATCACTTTCTTTTGTCCGGGCGCATCTGTATTTCGGACATGTGTAGTGTGGTGCCGCGTATATCGCATTCGAGCAGACAAGCGCGTGACGGTCGGCCTAGGATGCTGAGGTCGATACGATACGTCGCATGGCCGTCCGTGTACTCGACTTGCTCGGCGTTGACGGTTGCTCCGATTGTAAATAAAGAGCCCAGTTCGGCATCGACAATCTTGGAGTCCTTTATCTTGACCTTGAACTCTTGGTAGAGGGACGGGCTGTTGTAGTAAATGGTTCGGGTTCCGTCGGTGCATTCATCGGTCGTCTCCCATTTGACGACGGGCTGGTCCGAGCTGGCTATCAGCAGTTCTGCTCCAAAAGCTATGGCATGGGTGATGACAACCAGCAATGCCCAGCCGACAAAGAGATAGAGAACCACATATGCAACGGGGTGTTTTGAGCGGATGTTTTGGAGCGCGTCGGGGGCATTCATGGGGCACCTCCAAATTGCAATCTATGACAATCAAATTATACCCTGCCGCCATGTGCTCCGCCTCGAGCAGCGGTTTGGCATTTAGCTATTTAGTGGCACACATGAAATGCCGGATTCGGCTCTACTAGATTGAGTATGCGATATTATGCAACCTTGCATAATTCGGCCTTGCATAATCTTTGCGCGTGGTTTGTATTGGAGGACATGTATATCGACTGAGGTAGCGTGTCCGCCCCGCTTGCTTGCCCCGCGCCGTGGTACGATTTTTGAGTTTGAAAGTCCCGTCGCGCTCCGGCTGCCCTTGCAGCTTGTCGCGCGGCCGCACGTAAAGGAGCCATCATGGCCGGTATGAACATGCAGCAAATGATGAAGCAGGCTCGCAAGATGCAGGAGCAGCTTGCCGCCGCGCAGGAAAACCTTAAGTCCCAGACCGTCGACGCCTCTGCCGGCGGCGGCATGGTCAAGGTGACCGTTAACGGCGAGATGGAGCTCGTCAACCTCACCATCGACCCCGATGCCCTCGATCCCGAGGACGTCGATATGCTGCAGGACATGATCATGGCTGCCGTCAACGAGGCCGTCCGCGGTGTCAACGAGCTTGCCAACAAGCAGATGGGCGCCATCACCGGCGGCCTCAACATCCCGGGCATGCCGTTCTAAGACACGCATATATATGAGTGCCAACCATAGTCTGCAAAAATTGCTCGATGAGCTGGGCCGTCTGCCGGGCATTGGTCCCAAGTCGGCCCAGCGCATCGCCTATTACCTGCTCGAGGCCGATGCCGAGGAGGCGCGCCGCCTGGCCGAGGCTATCCTGGAGGTTAAGCAGGAGGTTCACTTTTGCAGCCGCTGCTTTAACTACGCCACGGCCGACGAGTGCTCCATCTGCCAGGATTCGATGCGCGATACCACTCGCATTTGCGTGGTGGGCGAGCCGCGCGATGTCCAGGCGATTGAGCGCACGGGCAGCTACCACGGTCTCTACCACGTATTGGGCGGCGTGATCAGTCCCATGGACAAGATTGGTCCCGAGCAGTTGCACATTCGTGAGCTGCTGGCACGCTTGGGCCACGAGGACATCCACGAGGTCATCATCGCCACCAACCCCAATATCGAGGGCGAGACCACGGCGAGCTACCTGGCCCGCACTATCAAGCCGCTGGGCGTTGAGGTATCGCGTCTGGCGAGCGGCCTTCCCGTGGGCGGCGACCTGGAGTATGCCGACGAGCTTACGCTTGGGCGCGCCATCGAGGCCCGTCGCACGATTTAGGTGGCGAGCCTGCTCCTGCCGTATGTCTTCATCGCGACGCACGGGGTAGCCATAATTTCCCCGTGCGACTGTAAGTTTGTTGTGCAACAAAGATGCTTTGTATCCGCTTATCGCATGGATGCTTCCACTCGCATCCTTAATTTGCCCATTCGTTGCGCAACCTTTTGGGTCCGCTGATACACTCAAATATGGATTCGAATGAATGCGCCGCTCCCGAGCGGCGTGTTTTTGTTGGAGGAGAACGCATGCGGCCCGGTGGCACTCAGACAAAGCGCGGCGCCGCGGTGCGCATGCGACGCCGACTGGGCTTGGCGCCGCGGGCGTACGCACTGCTGTCTTGCTCGCTGGTGCTGGTCATAGCTGGCGTTTCTGCCTATGGCATGACCGTGCCGTCCATGATGCAGGCACATGCCGCACGCGAACCGCGCGTGGGGCATGAGGTCAAAAGTGACCTGGGGACCACGACTGGATATGCTTGGGCAAGTGTGGTCGCGCATATTGTGTTTGGCACCGGCGCCGAGGCCCCGGACAACGAAGTCACGCTTGCCAATGGCAAAACCATCGTGCTCACCAACACCAAGATCATCGATCGGTTGTCCAACAATAGCGTGGCGGCAACGGTGAATAAGGTCGAGCAGCAGAAGGAGCAGGACGCCCAGCAGTCCGGAAAGCCCGGTAGCTCGGATACTTCTGGCTCCGGCTCGGATTCGTCGAGTTCGGGCGGTGGCTCTGGGTCGGGTTCCTCTGCCGGAGGGTCTGGAAACGGCGGCTCGACGGGCGGCAACACTGACAACGATGCAAACTCCGGTGGCCTTTCCGCTGCTGAGGAAGAGAGCATTCACAGCTGGCTTGTGACCAAGTACAACATGCTCGACGGCTATGTTTCTCGTGCCAATGACGTGGTCTCGACCTATAACTCTACGGGAGATCCCAGGCCGTGCGACAGCCTGGTCGGGGAGATGTTTGTCATTCGAGCCGAGTTCGGTCGTCAGACATTCTCGCCCCGGTCAAAGTGGTATCAGCAGTATGCCAATCTGTGGGGCTGTTACACCAACCTATGTCAATGGGTCGGCCATTACGGCGATGATGACGTCGCGCTCGGTAACTTCAACAATAACGTGGCGGCGCTTGCCCTATGATGACCGATCTTGCATCCACCACACCACAATCGCTCGGTCGCGATCCCATGGTCGGCCTGCGCCTGGCGCGTGTCGACGGGTTTGAGCCGGCCATTGCGCTCGGTCAGGACGAACTGCCTGCCTATCTGCGTCGTTTTACGATACTGTTTGCCGACGATGCCACCATGCGCCGTGGCGGTATCGGCCGCGTGACGCGTGCCGTCAACGCCCAAGGCGAGGCCGTGGCACTCAAGCAGCTCATCTTGCCAACGTGCGATGAGTTTGACGATGCCGCCGCCCATGAGGCGCTGGTCGCCAAGTTCAAAGCGGCGTTTCGCGAGGAATACGAATGCCATCGCGCCCTTTCGGGCCTTAAGGGCTTTCCCCGCCTCTATGGCTGGGGCGAGGTCGACGGTGTGCCTGCAATTGTCATGGAATGGGTCGAGGGCGAGACGCTCGCCCGCTTGCGCTCGCGCTTTGCCGTGGACGATGCCGGCCGCCTATCGCCGCTTGTGGCGGCGCGTCTGGGTCGCGACCTGTTCGATCTGCTCTGCCGTATGAGCCTGGTGGGCGAGGGCTTTGCCCACCGCGATATCTCGCCCGCTAATATTATGGTGCGTACGGCGCGTCTACCGCTTGACCGGCAGCTTGCCGAGGGCACCTTTGACCTGTGCCTGATCGACTTTGGCTCGTCGCTGGCGCTTGAGCCTGCGTCGGCCGTGGCCGGTACCGGCGGCAAGGCGTCGTTTACGGAGCGCTATGCCACGCTGCGTCGCGCGACGGTTGCCTATGCCCCGCCCGAGATGCTCACCGACGATATTCCCGACCTGCGCGCTTTGCGTATGTCGCCGGCGATCGACGTCTATGCCGCAGCAAGCACGGTTTACGAGCTCATTGCCGGCGCCGCGCCATACGAAGCCGCGCCGAGCACTTCGGGCACCTCGGGTTCGCGCAAAAAGACGCGCGACATCGCCAGCCCCTACCGTCTCAAGATGGACACGCTGCCCGACTATCCCATTGGTGCCCATGCGCCCGGTTGCGATTTGACTCAGCTGCTTCGTCGTGAGCCCGATGTGGCGCTCGCTGCGGCCGAGCAGGCCCAGCAGCTGGGGCTTGAGCCGGATTCCGAGGAGCTACGCGATGCGCTGGCGTTTGTCGATGCCCAGCTGTTCGACGTGGTGATGGCCTGTCTGTCCAGCCATCAAAAAGATCGTCCCGAGCCGGCGGCGGTCGAGGCGGCGCTCTCGGCGTTTTGTGACCACTATGCGCAAAATGTCGGTCGTTCGCTCCGCGGCGAGCCGCTCACGCCGTGCCCCATGGATGCGTCTGGCCGCGCGGTTCGTCGCGCGCTGATGGTCGGCGCGACGGTCGTCTGTGGCGTGGTTTGGGCTGTGGTCGTGGTTTCGGCCGCGCTGCTGGCGTCGGGCGCTCGCGTGACGGCGACTTTGGGATCGCTCGTGTGGTCTGGGTCGCTACCGGGTATTATTGCCGCACTGGCGTTGGCGCTGCCAGGCATAGCCGGCGTTGCCGCGGGGGCACTTGCGCGCGATCGGCGCTCGGGCTTCCTGCAGGGTGTGCTTGCGCTTTCTGCCTGCGAGGTTCCGGTGCTGGTTGTGGCTGCATGTAGCGTATTTTCCCAACGCGCCGTGATGGGCGGCCTTGTTGCCGCTCTGGTTGCAACCTATACGCTTACGTGGTTTTTGCTTGCGATGGGCTTTGCCTTTGAACTTCCCGTTTCGGCACCGCGACGCACAAAAGCCCAGATGGCGACTCCGCTTGCCGGTGGAGCCGCAGCTGTCCGTACTTTTGGCGGACCTGTCGAAGTATCGTCCGATTCTATTTCTACGACCAAGGAGGCCTAGGTCATGGCATCTCAAGTTGAGCTCACCCCATGCGGGGCCATGTTTGACATCTTTAAGCGCGCAGCGCATCTGAGCCATATCGAGCTGTGCGGCTTGGTGCTTTCGTCCCGTCCGCTCGCCGACGGCCGCAGCCCGCAGAGCCGAGCCGCCGATCGCTCTTGGGTTTCCCGCTTTATCGTTCGCGCGCCGGTCGGCACGCTTCAGCAGCGCTACTTTGCCGAATACGGTACCTCGGCTGCGCGTATTATGTCGCAACTGGCCCTGCGCCAGCGCAATCCCATGGACTCCACGGCTGTAATCAATATGGTGTGCGGTCCTGCAGGTGAACCGATGGTACGCGCGCTCGAAGAGTGCCACCAGGACACGAATCTCTATCGCAACGCGCTCGATCGCCTGTCCCAGGCGGCGGAACTCATGCCCGCCGAGCGCGCCGAGGTCGTGCTGGTGCTGTTTGTCGCCGTCGGTTGTTCGGCGGATGTGCGGTCCTCGGTGAACTATGCCATCGACTACGCGAACGCGACCTGCGGCGGAGGCACATCCACGCCGCGTTCGCTTGGCATGTCGCTGACTGCGGGCGAACGCGAACCCGCCCCGGCGCACCCTTTGGGCTTGCTGCGCGTGCAAAACAGTTTTGTCGTGAGCGCCCCGCGCTGGATTCAGCCGAGTGAGCAGGGTGTTGAGATTGGCGCGCTGGCCACTGGTGAGGGCGATATTACCGACGTCGGCGACGATGTCTCGGCCCGCCATGCCCATATCTGGTGCGATGCTCAAAATATCTGGCACGTCGAGGACTTGTCGTCCACCAACGGAACCGTGGTGGTAAACGGGGCCACGCGCGTTTGCATTCAGGTCGAGCCCGGCCGTTCCGCCCAGCTCAATCCCGGCGACGAGCTCAAGCTCGGCGAATCCACTACCTATGCCATCCTCTTCGGTGCCCTCTAGCCAGTCCCGCCAAATGGTCCCTCCGTCCCCAAGGGATCATTTTGCTCCCGGCAGTCACCCGAGGTAAACCTTTACCGCCCGCCTATATTTGCCGAAATTACACTTGACGGCGGGGTACAATAAACCCGCATGCGGATTTCCGTTGCGGGCGCTTCCCATCGCCGGGGCGTGCCCGGGAGCATCCGGCATGCGGCCTTTGCGGCGCTCGGTCATGTGCAAGACGGGCGGTCGGGTCTGTGGGGCGCATCAGTTGCCCCTCGCCTCGGCATGTCTTCTCTCCACGCCACGTACCTGCTGCTGAGCCTGCCTGCCAGATGATTGGAAGCAACAGCGTAAATCCCATCACGCCAACATCCCGGCGATCGCCGGGGCCTGTATACCTATATGAGAGGAGAGGGGTATATGGCGCGTAAGTTTAAGTCTATGGACGGCAACGAGGCGGCCGCATATGTTTCGTATGCGTACACCGAGGTAGCGGGAATCTATCCCATTACGCCGTCCAGCCCGATGGCCGACCATGTCGACCAGTGGGCGGCCCAGGGTCGCAAGAACATCTTCGGCACCCCGGTCAAGGTCGTCGAGATGGAGTCCGAGGCAGGTGCAGCCGGTACCGTTCACGGTTCGCTGGGCGCCGGTGCTCTGACCACCACCTACACGGCTTCTCAGGGTCTGCTCCTGATGATCCCGAACATGTACAAGATCGCGGGCGAGCAGCTCCCGGGCGTTTTCCACGTCTCCGCGCGTTGCGTCGCTTCGCACGCCCTGAACATCTTTGGCGATCACTCCGACGTCATGGCCTGTCGCCAGACCGGTTTCGCCATGCTCGCCGAGGGCAACGTCCAGGAGGTCATGGACCTCTCGCCGGTGGCTCACCTTGCCGCCATCGAGGGCAAGACCCCGTTCCTTAACTTCTTCGATGGCTTCCGCACCAGCCACGAGATCCAGAAGGTCGCCATGTGGGACTACAAGGATCTTGCCGAGATGTGCGACATGGACGCCGTCCAGGCTTTCCGCGATCACGCGCTCAACCCTGAGCACCCGCATACCCGCGGCAGCCACGAGAACGGCGACATCTTCTTCCAGAACCGCGAGGCCTGCAACAAGGTCTACGACGAGCTTCCCGCCGTCGTCGAGGGCTACATGAAGAAGATCAACGAGAAGCTCGGCACCGATTACGGCCTGTTCAACTACTATGGCGCTCCCGATGCTGATCGCGTCGTCGTGTGCATGGGCTCCTTCTGCGACGTGCTCGAGGAAGTCATCGACTACCTCAACGCTCACGGCGAGAAGGTCGGCCTGGTCAAGGTTCGCCTGTTCCGTCCGTTCTCCATCAAGCACTTTGTCGACGTTCTCCCCGAGACCGTCCAGAAGATCGCCGTCATGGACCGCACCAAGGAGCCAGGTTCCATCGGCGAGCCGCTCTACCAGGACGTCGTCTCCGCTCTCTACGAGGCCGGCAAGACGGGCATCAAGGTCGTCGGCGGCCGTTACGGCCTGGGCAGCAAGGACACGCCTCCCGCGTCCGCGTTCGCTGTCTTCGAGGAGCTTAAGAAGGACGAGCCCAAGCGCGAGTTCACCATCGGCATTGTCGATGACGTGACCAACCTGAGCCTGCCCGAGGCCGAGGATGCGCCCAACACCGCCGCCCCCGGCACCATCGAGTGCAAGTTCTGGGGTCTGGGTGGCGATGGTACCGTCGGCGCCAACAAGAACTCGATCAAGATCATCGGCGATCACACCGACAAGTACGTCCAGGCCTACTTCCAGTACGACTCCAAGAAGACCGGCGGCGTCACCGTCTCGCACCTGCGCTTTGGTGATTCCCCGATCCGTTCGCCGTACTACGTGACCAAGGCCGACTTTGTCGCTTGCCACAACCCCAGCTACATCGTCAAGGGCTTCAAGATGGTCCGCGACGTCAAGCCGGGCGGCACCTTCCTGGTCAACTGCCAGTGGAGCGACGAGGAGTTCGCCGAGCACATGCCCGCCGTGGCCAAGCGCTACATCGCGAACAACAACGTCAACGTCTACCTGATCGACGCTATCGACCTGGCCGCCAAGGTCGGCATGGGCAAGCGCACCAACACGGTGCTCCAGTCCGCCTTCTTCGCGCTGGCTAAGGTCCTGCCCGCCGAGGACGCCCTGCAGTACATGAAGGACGCGGCCACCAAGTCCTACATGAAGAAGGGCCAGGCCATCGTCGACGCCAACCACAAAGCCATCGATGCCGGCGCTACTGCCTTCCGTAAATTCGAGGTTCCGGCCGACTGGGCAACTGCCGAGGATGCTGCCCCCGTCGAGCTCTCCGAGGAGACCAAGTCCGCCATCGCCCAGCAGGTCAAGAACCTGCTCGAGCCCATCGATCGCATGGATGGCGACAGCCTGCCCGTTTCCGCCTTTGTCGATTGCGCCGACGGCCAGTTTGAGCTGGGCGCCTCCGCATACGAGAAGCGCGGCGTCGCCGTGGTCGTTCCTCACTGGGACGAGACCAAGTGCATCCAGTGCAACCAGTGCGCCTATGTGTGCCCGCATGCCACCATCCGTCCGTTCGCGATGACCGAGGACGAGGCTGCCGCCGCGCCCGAGGCTACCCGCACGCTCGACGCTATGGGTCCCAAGGCCAAGGGCATGAAGTTCACCATGGCCGTGTCTCCGCTCGACTGCATGGGCTGCACCAACTGCGTCAAGGTCTGCCCCAAGGGCGCCCTCGAGATGGTTCCCACCGAGCAGGAGATGGACCAGCAGCCCGTTTGGGACTACATGGTCGAGAACGTCTCCGAGAAGAAGGAGCTCATCGCGGCCAACGTCAAGGGCAGCCAGTTTAAGCAGCCCTACCTTGAGTTCTCCGGCTCCTGCGCCGGCTGCGCCGAGACCGCCTATGCACGTCTGGTGACCCAGGTTGCCGGCGACCGCATGTTCATCTCCAACGCCACCGGCTGCTCCTCCATTTGGGGCAACCCCGCTGCCACCGCTCCTTACTGCAAGGACAAGGACGGTCACGGCCCGGCGTGGAACAACTCCCTGTTCGAGGACAATGCCGAGCACGGTCTGGGCATGGCCGTTGGCTATGAGGCCGTTCAGAAGAAGCTGATCGCCGCTACGCAGGAGATCATCGCCGCTGACGGTCCGTCCGACGAGCTCAAGGCCGCCGGTCAGGCTTGGATCGACTCCGTCAACGACGCCGAGGCCTCCAAGACCGCTGCCGCCGCCTACGTTGCCGAGCTCGAGAAGTGCGGCTGCGACGCTTCCAAGGCGATCCTCGCCGACAAGGCCTACCTCACCAAGAAGTCCTTCTGGGTCTTCGGTGGCGACGGTTGGGCCTACGACATCGGCTTCGGTGGCCTGGACCACGTCCTGGCTTCCGGCCACAATATCAATGTCTTCGTCTTCGACACCGAGGTCTACTCCAACACCGGTGGTCAGGCCTCCAAGGCCTCGAACCTGGGCCAGGTCGCTCAGTTCGCCGCTGCCGGTAAGGTGACCAAGAAGAAGTCCCTGGCCGAGATCGCCATGAGCTACGGCTACGTCTACGTGGCGCAGGTCGCCATGGGCGCCAACCCGGCTCAGACCCTCAAGGCCATCCACGAGGCCGAGGCCTACGACGGTCCGTCCCTCATCATTGGCTACAGCCCCTGCGAGATGCACTCCATCAAGAAGGGCGGCATGCAGAACTGCCAGGCCGAGATGAAGAAGGCTGTCGAGTGCGGTTACTGGAACCTCTTCCGCTTCAACCCCGAGGCTGCTGCCGGCAAGAAGTTCTCGCTCGATTCCAAGGAGCCCGCGGGCGGTTATCAGGAGTTCCTGATGAACGAGGCCCGTTACGCTTCGCTGACGCGTTCCTTCCCCGAGCGCGCCGAGGAGCTCTTCAAGGAGAACGAGCAGGCCGCTATGGATCGTTACGCTCACCTGCTGAAGCTCAAGACGGTGTACAACGAGGCCTAAGTCTCCCACCGCAGGATCTGAGGGCTGACCTTCGCGGACGTCCTCGGACATGAAAGAACCCCCGCTGCGCACTACGTGCGGCGGGGGTTCTTTCGTCCTGCGGAGTGTCCGCGAAGGTCAGCCCTCAGATCCTGCTACGACTACGTCCTCGGATTGTGGGGCTGAATGAAGGATGTGGCTGTGGGGGTGCCTTGTCCCGGTCGCTGTTTCGCGGCGTGGCCGCGAAACCACGCGCCACTTTGGGCATGGAGGGCTAGCTGATTGTGGCCTTCTGCTGCCCCAGTGCTGTTTCGCGCTTTGCGCGAAACATCGCAGCACTTTGGGCATAGTGGGGGAGTTGGTTGTCGCTGCCTTCTATCCCCTTGCTGTTTCGCGCCTTTGGCGCGAAAGGCGCAGTACTTTGGGCGTGGGGGCTGGCTTGCGGACTCAGATGACCTAGAGAGATATGGGTGCAAACGAGAAATCGTTGTTGGGGTCGTCCTTTTCCATAAACTCATCGAGACAGAATGTCATATAGATTGGAACGTAAAGGATCTTGCCCTCTTTGCAAAGGTTTTCGTGGCTCAGCACAACGGCCTCGGGAATTTTGTACTCGCCCACACTCATCAAACGGTCGAGGGCTGCATGTGCTCGAACTTTCTTGCCCGATTTGACTTCGATTGGGACAACATGCCCGCGGGCACCTTCGATTACAAAGTCGACTTCACCGACCTCACGCGTTTGGTAGTACCACGTATCTGCTCCGAGGGCAACGAGTTCCTGTGCGACCACGTTCTCATAGAGGCCGCCGAGGTTGGGGGTTTTCATGTCAAGGTAGACGGCGCGTGCCGTGCTGCCGGGATACCGCGATGCGAGCATACCTGTATCGGACTCGTATAGTTTAAAGGCCGTCGTTTTCTCCGTCCTCTTGAGAGGGCTTCGTGCCTCCGTCACCTGGGGGACCATCAATCCAACGCCTGCGTTCACCAGCCATAGGAAATCCTGCTCGTATTTTTGAAGACGAGCTCCCTCGCCTAGAGACGAGACGATAAAGCGATGGGACTCCGCCTCAAGCTGAACGGGAATTTGCTCGAAAATGGAGCGAACGTTAAACGCTCGAGTCGATGCATATTTAGAGATATCACTTTTGTACTGATCGACTAGCTGAATTTGAAGCTCACGCGTTCTCACGAGCGAATAACCCGAATCGATATAGTTCTGAACGACCTCCGGCATGCCGCCGCAAACGATATAGGCTCTAAAGTTCTTGAGCATCGCCTCATGAATATAGTTTTCGACGGGTCGCCTTTCGACAAGGCGGCTGCGAATTCCTGCAAGCACATTCTCGCTGACGCTGTTTGCCCAACAAAACTCTTCAAAATCCATCGGCCGCATAACAATGTGCTCGACATACCCTACCGGAAAAGAAGAGATTCCCCTAAACTCGGTCCCAAGCATAGACCCCGAGAAGACATAGCTAAAGCGCCCGTCCTCGACCAATGCCTTCATAAGCGTGACAATCTGCGGATACTCCTGAATCTCGTCGACAAAGATAAGGGTATCTCCCTCAACAAGCGGTGCGTCTGCAAGAAGGGCCACACGGTTGATAAAGTCAATGGCGTTCTTGGCGCCAGCAAGTACATCCTTTGCCTCGGTATCGAGCAGCAAATTGACCTCATAATACGATGCGTAGTTGTCTTTTCCAAACGTGCGAATCGCATAGCTCTTGCCTATCTGACGTGCGCCAGTAACAAGCATGGCCTTATTAGAGTTATTCTTCCAGCTCAAAAGCCTGTCAGTGACCTTACGGCGTAGCATTAAAACCCCTAAATGACAAAAATTGGCAAATAGATTTGCCCCTAATCATACAAAAATTTGCGAATAGATTTGCCCCAAATCATACAAAAAATGGCAGATAGCAAAGCTTGCTTCGGTCTCAAAGCCGCCGAACCGGCACGGTACTTTACGAAAAGGCGTGCGGCGCTGTTGCTGAGGGTGGCCAAGTCGACAGTGTCGCCGTTGACGTTCTCGGTTGCCTAGGCGCGCAGGAGCGAAAGGGCGTCAGCGGCGTTCATGCAGTACCCGACGGTAAAGTTCCATACTGCGAACTCACAGTCGTTTGCCGAAGGGTGAGACGCGATTGATTATTCCCTAAGTTGGATGAAAAACGCCATGTTATTGCAGGGCTGCATACTCGTCCAATAATTGCATAGAATCTCGTATAGTGCGAGTAAGATTTTGCGCTATCTGTTTTGTGTTTAGCAAAGATATAGTTTGCATAATCCAGCTTAATCCTCGCTCCATTTAAATAAAGTCGCACGTAAATGGCGTAAACATATCTGATCTGGGTTTCTGTACGCTGAGCGGATAAAAACGACCGTTCACCGCTCAACTATTTTCAAAATGAATAAAATGAGCGATAAAGAGAATATAAACCTTAATAAACTCGCGTATCGCACGGGCGCGGGTTATTAATGGGTTGTAGGCCTTTTACAGAAAGGATTCCAGCAATGTCTAAGCCTCTTGGCAAGCCCGATCGTATTGTCGTCGCCCTCGGCGGCAACGCCCTCGGCAACAACCCCGT